>NZ_JBNDMO010000018.1:0-147202 GCF_050436625.1 Paraburkholderia sp. GAS334
CGCGTCAGGTTCGCCATCGCGAACCAATCAGGGGCAGGCGCCGAGAATGAAGGAACGCAGGATCGGCACAAAGAAACAGCGCGAGATTACCGTTGAGGATCTGAACACCGCGATTGGCAAAGCGACGGCCAGCCTCCAGGACCCTGCACTCAAAACCTCGTCAAAGAGATAACAAAGGCACAAACCGCGACACTTCTACTTTGCTGCCACTACGACACTTCAGAATGGCCTCGACAAGAGGAAATTCGGTGCCGGGTTCGCGCATCGGATCAAGGCTTTCCGGCGAAAACCGGGCAATACATGGCATCTCGATGAGTTGTTCGTGACGCTGCGCGGTGAACCTTATGTGCTGTGGCGGGCCGTCGACGAGCACGGCGCCGAACTCGATATCCTGCTGCAGAAGCGGCGCGACACGGCCGCCGCCGAACGATTCTTCAGGCGCGTGCTTCGTTCGTGCCCGGTGCCGCGCAAGATCGTCACCGACCAGCTGCGCAGTTATCCAGCCGCGAAGTCCAGGATTCCCGGGCTGGCAAACGTCACGCACGTGTACGTCAAGGCTGCAGCTCGCGTGAACAATCGAGCCGAAAATAGCCATCAACCTACGCGTGAACGTGAGCGGCGCATGCGTGGTTTTCGCGATCCGGAACGAACCCAAGTATTCTTATCCAGCTTCGGTCCGATCAGGCAGCACTTTGCGCTCAAGCGACATTTGCTGCGCGCGTCGCTTTATCGCAAGCAACTCGGCGAACGCTTTGTCGCCTGGCATCAGTTCACCGAACTCACCCAAGGTCCGTCCGCTGTCTGAGAAGCTGTCGCGGTTTTGCGTTAGTGCGTCGTACCACCCTCAACGTGACAACGCCCGTCCCGGCGATGACCAGCGAAACGCACAACTCGGGCGACACCGATTCGTTCGTTGACGAGGACGGCATGTTTTCCTGTGCGAATACATGGGCCATCGAGTGGTGTGACGAAAACTGGACTGAAGTGAGCGCGGCCATTCCGTGCACATGGCGATGGAGAGCGACATGCCGCGCGAGCTTAAAACTGAGCAGGAGCTGCTTGAGATCGTGTCAAAAGCACTCGATGCCAATACAGACACGACCGGGTGGAGTCCAACGGGAATCCAGGAGCACGCTGAAGACTCGGAGGGATGCAACTGGAACATCAACTATCTGCATGGTGACAGCAAGGATGCAGATGTGAAGGAAATCGTCATGTCGGCGGCTGAGGAGATCATCAATGGGCTGCGCAAACAATACAACTTGCAGTAGCTTCATAGCGTGCCCCTCCGAGCCTCAGCAAACCTCCGAAGCGTCGAAATCGGTGAAGAAGATAGTCATGTCAGACGAACTCAGCCCCAAAGCAGCCCCGAATGCCTTCGAAGACACCTAAGGTCTGACTTAAGCGCTGGAAAAGCCCCTCGGCTTTCGCGGAGACAACACGAGAGCCGGGAACCACACAGGAGCCACGCCCCATTAGACAAGTCATCGGCCGTCTCGGCCCGCTGTTACAATTCTGTGCTGAACGTAGTTGCGTTTCCAGAGTCGAAATTTATAGGATTGCGAATTAGTTGCGCGACGACCAGCGGTCTTTGCAGTACACCGGAGTTCGTATCGAAGCAACAGCAAACCGAGAACAACCGCGAAGAGGCCAAGCATCGAGTCAGCGGCGCGCACAGCAAGTTGAGCATGGCAAAATGACGGCGCCGAGCATAAATTTTAAACGCCCAATGCGCCTCAAACCACGGGACAGCGCGTCTGATAAACGTCAGTCGCGAGACTGCTGAAAAGCAGTTAGCAAAAGCCGGCCAAGCGCCGGCTTTTTTTGTCTGGCATACGAGAAAAATGGTCGGCACCGAAGCGGAGCAGGCAGACTCCATTCGACCACCGAGCTCGGGGAAACGCTGATTTGTTCCTGATCCTGGAATTGAGTGCAAGGCGCTTTGCCCGCCTCAGTTCCGTTGTGGCGAGCGCGTTCAACAATCCGATCTCTTGTATTTTTTTTTTGCCCGCTCCCGTCTATAAATTATATAGGCCGGCCACACCCCTTCCCGCCCAACGTGAGGTTCGAGTGACTGCCCTTGGTCGCCTTTCGGCGAAGTTGCCGAAGGCCACACTCGCCTGCCAGGTGATAGATGAAAGGAGATCCAGCCATGAAGGGTTCATTCACGAGGTTATCTTCCGACGTATTTCCGGACTTCGAGCGGCTCCTCCAGGAGCAGATGGACGCCGTCGTACGAAACTTTGGCGTTGCGTCCGGCATCCGTGCCGGCGCTCGGGGTACATTTCCCCCAATCAACATCGGGAGTACGGTGGACGCCATCGAAGTGGTCGCATTTCTAGCAGGCGTCGACCCGCAGGCGCTGCAGGTATCCATCGACAAGGGCCTGCTTATCCTGAGCGGCGAAAGGCCGGCCGCCGTTGCGGACGCCGCCGAGCGGAAGATCGTCTACGCGGACGAACGGTTTTCCGGCAAGTTTCGCCGCGTCGTCAGCCTGCCTGACGATGCGGACCCGGCTCGCGTCGAGGCAAAATATGCGGACGGTTGTCTGCGCGTCACCGTGATGAAGCGCGAGTCGTCCAAGCCTCGCCTGATTCAGGTCCAGTAAAAGGAGACTGCCATGAGCGAAGAAACCCAGGTTGCCACGCGTGAACCGCAAAACGTGTCGGCCAGGAGCACGGCCGCGGCGTTGATCCCGCCCGTAGACATCGTCGAAGATGAGACGGGAATTACCATCATCGCCGACCTGCCGGGCGCCTCGAAGGACCGCCTCGCAATCAAGATGGAAGGTGAACACCTGCTGATTGAAGCAGAGGCTGCCGTCGCGGTGCCGGAAGGTCTGCAACTGCTTCACGCCGAAATTGGTGAGCCGCGCTACCGCCGAGCCTTTAGATTGAGTCGCGAACTGGATGGCTCGAAGATCGAAGCAAGCTTGAAAGACGGCGTTCTGACGCTACGCATTCCACGCATCGAACAGGCGCAGCCGCGACGCATCGAGGTGCAGGTAGCGCCATAACGACGAGGAGTACCGGGGCCGCCTTCCCAGCGCCCCGAAAACGCGGAGACAGGCCCCGTTTTTAACGGCAATTTGACGCATCGTTCTGGATCGGCCCCGTCATGCGCGGGGCCTTTCCATTTCTGAGCGCGCCATCAATGCTTGTGGTGCAGCCAACCCATGTGCGCATCAAGCCACTGAACCATCCCCTCTCCAGGGTGATCGCGCATGTAACGTCGCGCCAGCATGAACCCGACGACCAACAGGACCGCCAGGCCGACCACAAAGCTAATCATTGACTGAGTCATGGCAACCTCCTTGCTAGGTCGCGACCATGCTTACAGTGTAGGTGACGCATTGACTCAAATTATTTGTTACCGAGCCAAGGTCATTGCCTCATGTAATTTGCTACCGTGCGACACGAAGTCGCTCGCCGAAGTTGTCCCCACGGAAACGGAGGGGACCACCGGTGTCACCGGGTGAATCTATGGGCCTGACGTTTGGCCAGATCAGGTCGTTGGCGCGCAGCGTCTGGAATACGAATCCAAGCTCCGCTCCCGGATAGATGCCGCCCTTGCCGATGCTCCGCTCGCGCGCGCTGACACCCTGCTCATCAATGAATATGCCCAGTTCGCCGGGCTCGCTGAAATCGAGCATGGTGGTTAGCAAGGTCAGGCTGGCCACTGATGTATCGCTGCGTGCACGTAGCACTGCGAGCGCCGACGACAGGATCGTGCCGCCCACGCACCAGCCAAGCGCGTTCAGCTTATCTGCGCCACTGATTGCGAGCGCTACCTCGATGGCACGGATCGCGCCCTGACTCAGGTAGTCATCCCACGTAAAGTGACCACACCCGGCGTCGGGGTTGCGCCAGGACACCAAGAAGACCGTATTACCCTGTTCTGCGGCAAAGCGAACGAACGAATTTGCGGGCTGCAGGTCGAGGATGTAGAACTTGTTGATGCACGGCGGCACGATCAGCAGCGGTCGCTTCGCCACCTGATCGGTAAGCCGGGCGTACTGGATCAACTGGAACAGTTCGTTCTCAAATACGACAGCGCCTTCGGACTCCGCGACATTCCTGCCGATCTCGAATGCGGTCTGGTCGGTGATTGAAAGGGCACCCTTGTCCATGTCCTTGAGCAGGTTCTCGAAGCCGGCCCTCAAGCTTTGGCCGCCGGTTTCGAAGGCGAGTTGCATCACCTCCGGATTGGTCGCGGCGAAATTGGCCGGGCTCATCGAGTCGATGAACTGGCGCGTGTAGAAAGAAAGCCGCTGCCTGGTGGGTTCATCAAGATCAGCCGCCTCGACCATGTCACTGATCAGTCGGGAATTGAGCAGGTAACCCTGCTTTAACAAACTGTAGGCGAAGACGTCATGCCATGCAGTGGCCTTGAAACGCCGATCTCCCTTTTCGGATACACCCGTGGCGTTGTCCGGCCGGCCCGTAACGCTTCAGTGCGAAGTGGTGCCGGATCGTAAGCACTTGAACAGTACCGTCGTGGTTGACGTTGCCGCGCGAGAGGCTCGGCCGCTAGCGAATGGGATCGATGCGTGCGGCGATGGGCAGCAAAGGGGCAGCGTTCCAGGGAAACGGTTCGTCGATCCGATTCACCGAGTGATCTGCGATGCGCTCAATGACGTAGTGCAGGTAGGCTTCGGGATCAATGCCATTCGGGCGTGCAGAACCAATTAGGCTGTACATCGCGGCTGCACGTTCGCCGCCTGAGTCTGTTTCGGGCAAGTAAATGATCCCGTCGTCCGATTGCCACGACGCGCAACGCACGCTCGGCTATCAGGTTGTCAATCTCCGCCTGACCATCGCTGCAATAATAGGCCAGCGCAGGCCAGCGATTCAACGAATACTGGATCACCTTGGTGGTGTCCAATTTCACGGAGAGTGTGAGACGCGTCGCCTCGAACCACCGCTTCATGTCATCAAGCAGCGGCACAGCCTGCGCCTGCCGGATGCACCGTCGTTCTTCTGGGGGCCTGCCGCGAATGTGGTCCTCCATGCGATAGAGCGCGCAATGCGTTCCAGTGCTTCACTGGTGATCGATGACGGCCGCGCAGCATGCAGATCGTGCAGCTTTCGACGCGCATGTGCCTTATCTGGTGCTCCAGATAATGGCCATACGCGTAGGAATTATCCAGTACGACAACGTGCCAGCCGACGGCGTGATCGGCGAGGTAGCCTTTGTGCCAAACTCCCCCAGCACAGAGCGACTGCACTCCACGCCTTTTCATCTGGAACGGCTGGGAGGATTTGCAATCCGACTACGCTGATCATGCAGGGAGCCGCATGGGACCGCTCTTGTGCGCCCCTTTGCTGCTCACGTCGGCGCTAGCGTGCATATCGCGCTGCCATCGCTCATCGTCGAGATCGAGAGACAGTTGCTGTCCTATCGCGCACCGACCGCCTGTGCCACGGGTCGTTCGCCCCGGAAACGCTGGCCGCAACACATTTCGATGGAAAGCCATATCCCACTCATTCGAACCAGACTGTCGTAGGCCGGTTGAACCGGCTTTGCGTTCGGGGGCATCCGGTAGGCACAGGGTCAGGGCGTCGGGTAGCACACCCATCCGGCAGCACCTAGTATCGACTGGCGACAGGCCGTCGCGCTGCACAGGCAGGCGTACTGCCGGTGAACACGCTCGTCGAGCGGATCGTCAACCGCCAGCAGATACTCAATAAATAGTTCGTCGCCCACTTCGATGTCCCTGACGGCTTCGATGAACACGCCTCCAGCGTCCTCAACCGCCACGCAGTTGACCGCGCATACGTGGTTAATCCATCGCACACTGTTACCGCCGCGACTGCCGTCAATAAAGTATCCGTTGGAAAGTCCGAAAAAAACGTATGACTGTCAACATCGTGACGCTGATGACGACGCACCGCCTCGCGCCAGGTCGTGACCTCACCCTTGTATTCGAGAACCCGCTCGCCGCCTGCAATCCGCCGCAGCGCGAACACGCCTTTTCCCGTCAACTGGCGAACGCCAGACGATAACTCGCCACATATTCTTCGAACGAGCCATACGTGTGCAAAGTATATTCGTGAACCTTCCTGGCCAACTCGACCCGCACGACGAACTCCCGCCCAAATGTTGACGCAGCATCAGAGCTGCTGCGGGACCGGCGAGTTAACAGTGCCGTTCTCTCTCGTGCCTCGCGAATACGGTATGGCTCGTTGCGATGAGTGCGTCTGTGTTCTTTCAGGATAGCTGGTTGTCTGACTCGTCAGAACCCTCTTCGCGCCGATGCTGTGCTTCCCACACTCGTCGTGTTCTCGCAAGTTCCTCGGCGAGGAGCTTTTCGTCCGGCAGCATCATTTGGTATTCGGCCGCCAGCACTTTGTTAGGCAACCCCTCAAGGGCATAGCGTGCGACGGCGGCATTGGTACGGGCGCACAATATTAGCCCGACTGGTGGATTTTCGCCGGGCAGAGTCCAGTGCTCGCGGGCGTAATTACAGTACATATGCATCTGGCCCACGTCGGCATGGTTAAGTTCGGTGAGCGTCAGGTCGATGATAACGAGGCACCGCAGGCGGCGATGGAAAAACAGAAGGTCCACCCGAAACCAGCTCTCGCCAATGCGAAGCCGACGCTGGCGGCCTACAAACGTAAAATCGCCGCCAAGTTCAAGCAGGAAATCTTCGAGCCGGTGGACCAGCGCGTCTTCCAGTTGAGTTTCTGAATATTCGTCTTTCAGATCCAGAAACTCGAGGACATACGGATCTTTGATCGCCTCCTCCGCAGTCACAAGGTCACCTGGTTGAGCTTTGCCGGCCTTTTGCAGCATCGCCAGCTTGTTCTTCGATAGCATCGCCCGGGTATGGAACTGGCTGCCGATCTGTCGGTCCAGTTGGCGCACGCTCCATCCCCCGCGAAGCGCCTCGGCTTCATAGAACGCCCTCTCCTCGGCTGACCGGGTTCGCCGCATGAGATGAATGTAGTGAGTCCAGGAAAGCTGAAATACGTCGGCGAGTTGATCGAGATCGAAATTCCGAACCACTGCTTCGGAATTGCCCTGACGCAGCTCGCCGGTGAATTTCCGAATCAGCGATTCGGAAATCGCGGTGGGTGGCCAGGTCTGGTAGAACAGACGCATCAACTCGAGGTTGTCAACCCCAAAGCCCCGGCCGAACTGTTTTGTCAGGTCGGCTGACAGTCGCCCGAGCAGTGCCTGACCGTAGGCCGCGCGATCTTTTCCGCCCTGGTTGAACTCAACGATACGGCGGCCAATCTCCCAATAGGTCGCAGTCATCAACGCGTTGACGCTGCGTGCCGCGGCACGACGGCCGCGCTCCAGAAGCGCGACTATGTCGCTATGGATACTGCCGTACTCGGTACCACTTGATGCGATATCAGTCATTGTTCAGGCTCATGCACGGGTCCCAGGTTGCGTGTTGTACCATTATCAAATACCGGATCGCCGCTGTCCCTATCTCACGATGGGGCAGCTCGCGCTCGTCCAGTGAGGTAAAGCGGGTCGCGCTCTGGAGGTCAAAATCGGTACTGGTCTGCGCTCCACGACGCATCGCTCACCGGGTTCTCATATACGCCGCATATAGCCCGGCATGCAGATCGCGCAGCGCCTTGCGACGTTCGACCAGTTCATGCTGGTTACCCTGCCGTTCGAGGCTCAGGATCTGCAGCAACAACCGCGTCGCCCGCTCCGGCGCCGTCTGGCGCGACGGCTGCGCGTCACGCAGCAGCGGCGCCAGCCCTGGCTTTTCGATCAGCACCCACGCAGGGAACCACGCGAGGTCGGCTGTCTGGCCTGCACCCTCGAAATTCGCGTCGAACTTTCTGCGCAACGTGTCGATTGACGCGTCAGCGAGCCGGTGCAACAGACCGGCCAGGCGGCCAGGTGACAGCCAGGCGAGTTCGGTGAGCAATGGCAACGCAGACTCCAGGCCATCCGCGCGATGCCGCACCTCTGCCATCCACGTCAGCGGCGCCGGGATCCGGCGCCACGACTCGATCCGCTCGACGGCCCGTCTTGCCTCATCCCAGTCGCCCGAGCGCAGCCAGAGCGGCGCCGCGTGAAGGTCACTGACGTCAGCGCGAAACGGCAGGGCCACGGCCTGCTGCGCAACCGTCCGCCAGCATGACGCCACCCACGCCCGTCCGGGCGCGTCGCCCAGTAACCGCCGCGCCGCCGGTTCAACCTCATCGTTGAGGCGGCCACAGGCGGCAGCCAGCGCCGGATGATCAGCGAACGGCGTGGCGACATCGCTGTCGAGCACATCGATCAATGTCGCCAGCCCAGCCACGGTGTCGTCATCGGGGAATTCGCCTGCCAGTCTCTTCAAGGCCTGCCGGGCAGAGACTGCATCGCGCCGGTGGAGGGCATCCACCACATCGTTGCGGAGCATGACGTCGCGGCTGTCGGCGAAGATGTCGAGCTGCATGATGGTCAGCGTCAGAAGAGTTGATCGTTCAGACCGGCCAGATTAGCCCATTTCACCACGCTGCGGAACGACCGGCCATTGACGTCGACCGATTCAATCACCGCGCGTTGACCGCTCACTTCAGCGATCATGCGCACGATCCGCTCGCCATACCGCATCAGCGCGCCGATCGGTGGACAGACGGCCTTCTTCCTTTTCCGGGCGGTCGGGTTCATGCGCTTATCCCGGTTTCTTCGCCGATGCCGCCTTGCGGGTCGCACGAGGCTGCTTGCGGGCGGGTACCGTGACAGACCCACCCTTGCGACCTGAGCTGCGCGGGGCGACCGCCCCCGTCATCTGCTGTCGCAGCAACCCGAGCTCACGCGCATAGCCGTCGTTTGCGTCTCGCACGGCCACCAGGCTGCCCTCGAGGACACCAGCCTGGTGCCGCGCATCGGCAAGTTGCGCCTGCACGGCCTGCAGTTCGCTGCGGTGGCGTGCCTCGCCCTGTTCCGTGCGGCGCATCGCGGCGTCGAGTTCCTTCTGGAGTCGCGCGCTGGCAACCCGCTCACGCTCGATCTCGAGCAGCGCCCGCTTCTCGGTCGCCCGCAAACGCTCTTCCGCGAACTCCGCGCTGCCCCGCAGTTTGTCGAGCTCACCCGAGAAATCCGCCCTCACCTGCACCAGTGACCGGTCGCGCGCGCCGATCTCGTCCTGCTGTCGCGCGATTTCCGCCTCGAGCGCCTGACGCGTCGCTTCACCCGCGGCCTGCGCCTGTTCGAGCTCCTGAGTCCGCACCTGCGCCGCCAGCAGCGCGCTGGTGCGCTGCTCCAGCGCGGTTTCGGTCCGTGCGAGCTCGGCCTGCAGTGCCGTAACCGCGTCCTACCACCGGTGACACACAAAATGCCCGAAGAAGGTGTAGACAAGGCCGTCGAGCTGGTGCTTGCCAATCCGTATTGGAATCCGCGTCCCCTTGAAAGGAGCGGCCTGCGAGACCTGATCGGCCGCGCATATGCGGGTATGCCCCCCAATACACCCCCCATGTCCGATACGGCCTGCTGACCAAGGATGAACGATGAACACAATCCCCAAGCCTAGTTTTCCCCTTTTTCGCGAATAGGATTCAGCCGCAATCGTCAACGCGCGCATTGGCTCAGACGTCGATCCGCGCACTCGTCTCATTGCCGAGACAGTAGTCCGTCATCTACATGCGGCAGTTAAAGAGATCGAACCCACTCACGACGAATGGCTCGCTGCCATCAAGTTCCTTACCGATACCGGTCATTTGTGCACCGACTGGCGACAGGAGTTCATTCTCCTGTCGGATGTACTTGGCGTATCGATGCTGGTCGACGCCATCAATCACCGACGGCCTGGCCAGGCAACGGAAAATACCATTCTCGGGCCGTTTTTCGTCGAAGGAGTGGAGACATCGCCGCACGGAGTCAACATTTGCAAAGACGGCAAGGGAGAGCCGCTCGTGGTTCTTGCTTCGGTCCACGACACTGACGGAAACCCTATTGAGGGCGCGGTCATCGACGTATGGCAGACGAATGATGACGGTTTCTACGATGTTCAGCAGAAGGGTATTCAGCCGGAGGGTAGGCGCGCATGCAACTTCGGCATGGATGGCGCACGAGTTTCTAATCGTTCAGGCGTTGCAGGCAGTCGGTCAGCCAATGGCAGTCATCTCCGTGCTGTTCCTCGCAACGAGCGTCGTACAACCGATGGAAGGGCCGGTCGTCTCCGGCATCGTGAATGTGCTGCGGGCACTTGGCACGCTTTCGGGTGACGCAATTCTGGAGCGCCTGCTCACGGTTCGCGAACGGACGCACGGCAACATCATCCTGGATTCCGCGCTCAATGCCGGCACGCTTTCCCCGCATCCAGCCGTCAGTGCCATGGGTCAACTTCCCGAACTCGCAGAGCGTATCTCTCAGCAAGCGTTCGTACTGTCGATTGCCGACGGATATCTGGTACTCGGCGCAATCGCGCTTGTGCTCATTCCACTCGTGCTCAATCTGCAGTACATCAAGCCGCCCGTATTGAACATCACATCAAAGTAAAGCCATGTCTCTTCCACACCCACCAAAAATTGCCATCCTCATTGTGCTTGCCGGCGGTGCCGCTGCAGGTGCCTACCTCTCCTTTCAAGACGAAGGTAGTGCCACAAAGCAGACTACGACAGACGCCTATGTGACGACGGACTCGACGTTCGTCGCGCCAAAGATTGCAGGCAACATCTCACAGGTATTGGTCGACGATAACCAATTCGTGAAAAAGGGCGAACTGCTTGCGACCATCGACGACCGCGACTTCGTCGTAGCGGTCGCGAGTGCGAAAGCCGACGTCGAAAATGCCCAAGCCGACGTCCAGCGCCTGCAGGCGGGCATCGTCCAGCAAAACAGCGTAATCGCACAGGCGAACGCTGCGATTGCTGCCGACAATGCGTCGGTTACGTTCACTCAGGCCAACTTCAAACGATACGCTAACCTGTCTGCGGACGGCTCGGGCACGGTTCAGGAACAGCAGCAGGCAGACTCCCAATTGCGCATTGCACTTGCGAGCCGTGACCAGCATACAGCCGCACACGACGCAGCACAGCATCAAACCGTCGTGCTGCTCGCACAGGAGAAGCAGGCGGAAGCAAGTGTGAACAAGGCACAAGCAGCGCTGGACGCCGCGCAGTTGAACCTGTCGTACACGAAGATTACGGCGCCCATCGACGGCACAATCGGTCAGCGAACGGTGCGGGTCGGTGCATATGTGCATACTGGAGCACCATTGCTCGCCGTCGTACCTTTGCAGCAGGCGTACGTCGAGGCAAATTTCCGCGAGACGCAACTCGCTCGAATGCGTCCTGGGCAAGCCGTTAAAATAAAAGTCGACATGCTTTCGGGCACGACCCTGCGCGGTCACGTCAACAGCGTGGCGCCTGCTAGTGGCATCGCGTTCTCGCCGATTGCACCTGACAACGCGACTGGGAATTTTACGAAGGTCGTGCAACGTCTGCCCGTCAAAATCACGAGAGACCCTGGCCAGCCTCCCGCTCGCCGACTGCGCGTCGGCATGTCTGTCGTGCCGACCGTGGATGTCGCATCGACTCCCACGAACGAATAGCGCTAGCAACACACCCGGGATTCGGGAATCAGGAAAAGGAACGGCACAGATGCCACGTTTGACCAGAGAGGAGAGTCGTGCACTGACGCGGCAAAAGTTGTTTGCAGCAGCGGCCAAGGTGTTTGCTCGTGACGGATTCGGAGCCGCATCAATCGACCGCATCGTGGACGAAGCGGGCTTTACTAAGGGCGCGTTCTATTCCAACTTTGCATCGAAGGAAGACATTTTTCTGCAGCTGGTCGAGACCACCGCGGAAGACAGTGCGCACGATCTGGGAACGAAACTCCTTGGGATACAGCAGAGCCGTTGACCACCTCATTCATCGCAGCGCACCTGATAGCCAAGTGGCGGCCGTGCAGCGTGTCAACTTCGGGGAAGCCCAGTTCTGGCATGTCATGTCGAGGCCATTCTTAAATGTCGTAGTGGCAGCAAAGTAGAAGTGTCGTGGTTTGTGCCTGATGCTCGATATCCAGATGCCCCGTATGCACGGTTGGGCTGTGGCGAGAGAAATCCGGCGTATGAGGGTCATCCCCCGGCCGTTGCTGCTGGCGCTGACGGCACTTTTCCCCTCAAGCCGCTTGACCGATTGCCTCAGGGCATGAAGCCGCCATTCGGGATGTCACAGAAACTCCCTGTATCGAATGGCAGCTTTCGAAAAAATTGCACAGCGAGATCCACCCGATAGCGACACGTAGACGAAATTCTTGAGCGTTCGCTCCCGCCACGGGCACCGGATGATTACAGTGGACGGGCGCGGCCCGCTCCCGGTAAGCACCACCAGGTAGCTGCTGATGAGCAGCGAGACGGAGGCGGCGATCTCATTGCGAGTTCCCCTGAGTCCGGTCGACCTGGTCGCCAGGTTTAGACGGGGCGTTTGCACCCGATGGCGTCGTGCATGCGTGGCAACCCGCAGCCAGTTGTCATCGAGCACCGAAGAACATCGACATTCCCGCGTCGCCCGGCGAACAAACTCCTGGAGTGGCATCCTGTTGCCGGACAGCAAAGAAATCGACATCTACACCAAGCTGCTGGACATGTTTAAGCCAGTCCGGCATATCGCCCTCACCGTTCCATTCGTTGCCTTTGTGGTCTCGATAACGGGGCGTCAGCGGTTTATCCGCTTCGATCGCAGCGGCAAGATTCTCGGGGCTTATTCCATATTCGTCCATGCGCCGGCGAATCCAGACAATCAGGCGATCGCGGGCTTCCCCATCAAAACTGCGATGCGGATTTCGTAGAGCAGGTGGCGGGCTCACCACATGGCTTTGTATGCGTAAAAGCATGGTTATCTCAAACGTAATGCTATGGGGCCCCCGGCGAGGCAGCAGTTCAGGGGACAACCCGATTCATTGCGCCAGTCGTGTTGGCCGGTTGGAGCAGAAGGAAATATTCTGGAATGCAGAAAATCGGGTAAACAAACTACGTCCGTCGTGAACAAGAAACGGTACGAC
The DNA here is from genome assembly GCF_050436625.1 of Paraburkholderia sp. GAS334. Lineage (NCBI taxonomy): Bacteria > Pseudomonadati > Pseudomonadota > Betaproteobacteria > Burkholderiales > Burkholderiaceae > Paraburkholderia > Paraburkholderia sp. GAS334. The sequence goes on from NZ_JBNDMO010000018.1 coordinate 12,964, forward strand.
AACAGCATACGCCATATTCGTCGCGGCTGAGCCGGCGGTCGGCACTCTGTCCATGCATTCTTCGCCAACCTTCCTGACTGCTGCCAGCCAGGAATGGGCATGCTATCTCGACTGGGGTCGCCGCTGACGGGTTTGCGAGCACGCCGCGACCCGTTGGCTGGCATTCTCCGGAAGGCGCGCAACGGACATCTAAAAGAAAAATCGCGACAGATTTACCAGATGCGCCCAAACTGCGCGATATGCCTGTCGCTTTCGCGATCGGCAAATCAGGAGAAACATATTGGCAAAGAGCACGATGCGCGGTAATCGCGAGGCCAAAAAGCCGAAACAACCCAAAAAGGTGATCTCTCCTGCGGTGGGCGTGTCCCCGGCGATTGCGCCGAAGACCGCCGCGGCCAGCGCACCGGCCAAAAAGAAATAGCAGGCACCCGGGGCACGGATCCGTGTCCTCTCTGCTTCATCCTTTCCGGGTGCTCAGCCAGGAACTGCGTCTACAGGGCTGCGCAGGTGCCCTGTCTCTCAGTCATTGCCGCATCGGCCTGATCGAAGTTCATCCGACGTTTCAGCGCGCCGCTAAACGGCATTAACGGATTGTGCATGGGAGTGTACTGACGCATTCCCGCTACGCGCATCGTTCCGGCGAAAATTTTTCGATGCGCCGGCAATCCGCACCGTGGAATCAAGCCACAGCCCGGAAGCTTGCACCCACGCGACACGCGTGGTCCGGCCTCCCCGAAGGAAGATCCGATCATGTCCCAACTCAATGAGCAGTCCGCCGATACAACTGTGCCGAACGATAGGCGCGCCTCTAACACGACAAGCCACAGCGACCGGTCCACCCCATCGAACTCACCGACATCGCAGGAAGTGGCCCTGTGAAAGCGATCATTCGATATGTCGCGGGACATCGCTCGCCGTCGCCGCCATGGACTGACATCGCGCCGGTGCGCGAAGAACTGTTCGGCGTCGAACGGCTCGAGCAGCACGCGGAGAGCCTCGCTGCCGCGCAAACGGTAACGAAGACACCACCTGCCGTTTTATCGCTGCACACGAGACTGAACGATAATGCCGCAGTCCTGCTAGCGGCCTACCGTGCGAGCGCCAAAGAACTGGAGAACGGCCGGGGCGTGGTGCCTGCCGCGGAATGGCTGCTCGACAACTATCACCTCGTCGAGGAACAGATCCGTGAGATTCGCGACGACTTGCCCCCCGGCTACTACCGTCAGTTGCCCAAGCTTGCCGTCGGCCCGTTCGCCGGCTATCCGCGCGTATTTGGTCTTGCGTGGGCGTTCGTTGCGCATACCGACAGTCACTTCGACCCGCAGATCCTGCGGTGCTTCATCAGCGCGTATCAGCGGGTTCAGCCGCTGACGATCGGCGAATTGTGGGCCGTGGCGATCACGTTGCGCATCGTGCTTATCGAGAACCTGCGACGCCTGACTGACCAGATCACCGCAGGCCGCAGCGCACGCGCCGACGCCGATGCACTCACCGACCGTCTGCTCGAAGTGGGCAGGGCCCGCTCGGCGCTCGAAGCGGACATTTCCACGCGCTCCTCGGGCCTGTTGTCCGAGCTGTTCGCCGCACAGCTCGCGAAACGGCTGCGTGACCAGGATCCGCGCACCACGCCGGCACTTGGCTGGCTGGAAGAGCGGCTCAAGCTTCAGGGCGCATCCATCGACGAAGTCGTGCAACACGCGCAGCAGCGGCAGGGCGCGTCGAACGTCACCGTGCGCAATGTGATCACCAGCATGAGGCTGATTTCCGACATCGACTGGGCGGAACTGTTCGAGGGAGTGAGTCTTGTCGACGCCCGGTTGCGCGCGGACAGCAGCTTTGCCGCGATGGATTTTCCGACACGGAATCTTTATCGCAGCGCGATCGAGCAACTGGCGCGTGGCTCGTCCTACACCGAACTCGAAGTCGCCGGGCTGGCGCTGGAATCGGCGCAGGCGGCGGTGCTGGAGGCAGGCGATGCGGCGCATGCGGAACGCGCCGGCGACCCCGGCTATCACCTGATAGCCGAAGGCCGGCGCGCACTGGAGCAGGCGATCGAATTCCGTCCGCCGCCGCGTCTGCGGGTCACGCGGTTCAACGTCCGCCTCGGCATTGGCGGCTACGTCGGCACGATTCTGACGGTCGCCGCGACGTTACTGGCGCTCGTGTCGTGGGCAATGTGGACACTCGCACCGCGAGGTCTCGAACCAGTGGTACTCGCGCTGTTTGCCGTATGCGGATTTCTGCCCGTCACTGAGATCGCGACCGCGCTCGTCAATCGTGCGGTGACATGGAGTTTCGGCCCGATCACGTTGCCGGGTCTCGAACTGACTGCCGGTGTGCCGTCGTCGTTGCGCACACTGGTTGCGGTGCCGACGCTCCTGACGAGCGAAGCCGATCTGCGCGAGCAGGTCGAACGGCTTGAGGTGCATCACCTCGCGGGAGCCGGTGGCGACCTGTCCTTCGCGTTGCTGGCGGACGGGCTCGATGCGGATCAGGAAGTGCTGCCCGACAATGCGTATCTGCTTGCCGTGGCCGCCGACGCCATAGAAGCACTGAACCGCCGTTACGAGCCAGGCCCGAGCGGCAGCCGCTTCCTACTGCTACACCGCCGCCGCGTGTTCAACGCGAGCGAGAACAAATGGATGGGCTGGGAACGCAAGCGCGGCAAGCTGCACGAACTCAACCGTCTGCTGCGCGGCGCGACGGATACGACCTTCATGCCGATCGCAGGCCGCGCGCCGCAGGTGCCGTCCGACGTGCGCTACGTCATCACACTCGATGCCGATACGCGTCTGCCACGAGACGCCGCACTGCGGCTGATCGGCAAGATGGCGCATCCGTTGAACCGGCCCACGTTCAACGACGCCGATCAACGCATCGTCAACGGATACGCGATTCTGCAGCCGCGTGTCACACCGTCGCTGCCCGTCGGCCAGGAAGGGTCGCTGCATCAACACGTCTTTTCCGGCCCAGGCGGGATGGACCCGTACGCGGCGGCTGTGTCCGATGTCTATCAGGACCTGTTCGGCGAAGGATCGTATACCGGCAAGGGAATCTATGACGTCGATGCGTTTGAAGCGGCTCTGCATGGACGTGTGCCGGAAAACGCGCTGCTCAGTCACGATCTGTTCGAAGGGATTTTTGCGCGCGCCGGACTGGCGTCGGATGTCGAGGTGGTCGAGGAAGTGCCGTCGCGTTACGACGTGATTGGCAAGCGGCAGCATCGCTGGACGCGTGGCGACTGGCAATTGCTGCCGTGGATCGTCGGCTATCGCGGCCGGGACCGACACGCGATGCCGTCGATCGGCCGCTTCAAGATGCTCGACAATTTGCGCCGCTCGCTGCTCGCCCCCTTTATGGTCGCCGCGCTCGGCCTATGCTGGCTGATGCCGATCCGCGCCGGGATTGCAGGCGCGCTGCTGGTGCTAGGTGCGCTCGCGATTCCCGCTTTCCTGCCGACGTTGTTCGCGATCCTGCCGCGCCGCAGCGGCATCCATCTGCGCAATCATCTGGACGTGCTGGCCGCCGACGTGCGGCTCGCCGCCTTGCAGACAGTTCTGTCGGCCGCGTTCCTCGCTGACCAGGCGTGGCGTATGGGCGATGCGATCGTCCGGACGCTGATACGGCTGTTCGTGACGCATCGCCGGCTGCTCGAATGGACCACCGCTGCGCAGTCGAAGGGCAGCCCCCGTCTCGATCTGCGCGGCTTTTATCGGAAGATGACAGGCGGTGTCGCGCTCGGGCTTGTGCTGCCGGCTGGTGCGATCGCGTTCGCACCGCCGCACTGGCCGCTCGTGCTGCCGTTTGCGCTGTTATGGCTCGCCGCGCCGGCGCTGGCGCTGTGGTCGAGTCGGTCGCCGACCGTCGCGCGGCGTTTCGCGATGGCGGACCCGGACGCGCGCAGCCTTCGCCTCATCGCGCGACGCACGTGGCGTTTCTTCGAGACCTTCGTTACGCCGGCAGAGAATATGCTGCCGCCCGACAACTTCCAGGAAGATCCGAAGCCGGTCGTCGCACACCGCACCTCGCCGACCAACCTTGGGCTCTATCTGCTGTCGGCGATTGCTGCGCGGGATTTTGGCTGGGCGGGGACGACGGAAACTGTCGAACGGCTCGAAGCGGCGTTCGCTTCGATGCACAAGCTCACGCGTTTCAAGGGGCATTTCTATAACTGGTACGGGACGCTCGATCTCCAGGTGCTGGCACCGGCGTATGTTTCGTCGGTCGATAGCGGCAATCTGGCCGGTCATTTGATCGTGCTCGCCAACGCGTGCGAAGAGTGGCCGCATGAATTGCTCGCGCCGGCTGCGCGGCCCGGATTGATGGATAACCTGCAACTCGCGCGTGAAGCCATCGACACGCTGCCCGCCGCAGGCGGTGAACGTGGCAGGCAGCTGGTTGCGATCCTCGACGAGATCAGCAAGCAGTTGCACGGCCCGCAGACGTTCGAAGCGCTGTCGCCGTCGCTCACGCGGCTGACCGAAAAGGCCGCGAAGGCAACGCGTGAACTCGTGCCCGCCGGCGGCGACGATAGTTCTGCCGACCTGATGTTCTGGATCGACGCGTTGAGCAAAAGCGTGGTCGAACATGCCCGCGACCGGCAACAACTCGCCGAGGCACCGGATCTTCTGCAGGCACGCTTGAAGTCGCTCGCCGATGCGTCGCGGGCGATGGCGCTCGACATGGACTTCGCGTTCCTGCTCGATCCGGAACGCAAGCTGCTATCGATCGGCTATTCGCAATCCGATAACAGTCTCGACCTGAACTGCTACGACCTGCTGGCGTCCGAAGCGCGCCTCGCGAGCCTGTTCGCCATCGCGAAAGGCGATGTGACGACGCGCCACTGGTTCCGCCTCGGTCGCGCTGCGACGCCGGTCGGTAACGGCTCGGCGCTGATCTCGTGGTCGGGGTCGATGTTCGAATACCTGATGCCGTCGCTGGTGATGCGTGCACCGGTCGGCAGCCTGCTCGAACAGACGAGTCGTCTGGTGGTGGAACGGCAAGCCTCGTATGGGCGTTCGCTCGGCATTCCGTGGGGAATTTCGGAATCGGCGTACAACGCGCGCGACATCGAATTTACCTACCAGTATTCGAATTTCGGCGTGCCCGGTCTTGGCCTCAAGCGGGGGCTTTCAGAGAACCGCGTGATCGCGCCGTATGCGACGGGGCTAGCCGCGATGGTGGACCCGCAGGCCGCGCGAGAGAACTACGCACAACTCGCCGCGCTGGGCGCGCTGGGCCGCTATGGTTTCTACGAAGCACTCGATTTCACCCGCTCGCGGCTGCCGGATGACGAGGATGTGGCGATCGTGCGCAATTTCATGGCGCATCACCAGGGCATGACGATCGTGTCGATCGCGAACACGTTGCTCGACGCGCAGATGCGTGCGCGTTTCCATCGCGAACCCATGATCCAGGCGTGCGAACTGTTGTTGCAGGAGCGCATGCCGCGCAATGTCGCCGTGGCGCACCCCCGTGCCGAGGAAGTGAACACGTCAGCAGCCGTCGCCGGCGTTGTGCCACCGACCGTACGGCGCCTCGCCGCGTCGGCTGTGGCTGGCGCAGCTCCGGTGACACACCTGTTGTCGAACGGACGCTACGCGGTCATGCTGACTGCAACCGGCGGCGGTTACAGCCGTTGGCGCGATATTGCGGTGACGCGCTGGCGCGAAGACGCAACCCGCGACGACTGTGGCTCCTTTATCTTCCTGCGCGATGCGCAGAGCGGCCACGTGTGGTCGGCAGGCGCACAGCCGGTGGGCAGCGAAGCCGAGTACGAAGAGGTTGTGTTCGGCGAGGACCATGCGGAATTCATCCGCCGCGACGGCTCGTTGACAACGACGATGGATGTGCTGGTTTCCGGCGAAGCAGACAGCGAAGTGCGCCGCGTGTCGTTGGCGAACAGCGGACGCCGGGCGCGCGAGATTGAATTGACTTCCTATGCCGAAATCGTGCTCGCGACGCCCGCTGCCGACAACGCGCATCCGGCCTTCTCGCGGATGTTTGTCCAGACCGAGCACCTTGCGGAATTCGGCGCACTGGTGGCCACGCGCCGTCCGCGTTCGCACGACGAAAGCCAGATGTGGGCTGCGCATTTCGCGGTTGTCGACGGCGAGATCGTTGCCGATCCGCAATACGAATCGGATCGCGCGCGCTTTCTGGGGCGCGGGCGTAACGCTGGCACGGCGGCAGCGATCTTCGACGATCAGCCCCTGACCAACACCGCCGGGACCGTACTCGATCCGGTCTTTGCGCTCAGGTATCGCGTGCTGGTGCCACCGGGCAAGGTCGCGCGCGTGACGTTCTGGACAGTAGTCGCCGAGTCGCGAGCGTTGCTGCTCGATCTGGTCGACAAACACCATGACCGCAACGCGTTCGATCGCGCCAAAACGCTAGCCTGGACGCAGGCTCAGGTGCAGTTGCGCCATCTCGATGTCGAAGCCGAAGAGGCGGCGGATTTTCAGCGCCTCGCCGCGCCCGTCATTTACGCCGATGCGCGTTTCAGGGCGCCGTCGGACACGATCGTTCGCGGGGCTGGCCCTCAGTCGGGACTCTGGCCGCACGCGATCTCCGGCGACCTGCCGATCGTGCTGCTGCGTATCGATGACGTCGAGGATATCGCACAAGTCCGGCAATTATTGAGGGCACACGAGTACTGGCGGATGAAGCGGCTGGGCGTCGATCTCGTCATCATCAACGAACGGGCTTCGTCGTATATCCAGGAGTTGCAGGGCGCGATCGAAACAGCCGTGCGCAGCAGCCAGTTGCGGCCGCGTTTCGGCGAAGAGCTCGCGCAAGGGGCGGTCTCTACGCTGCGCGCCGATTTGATGAGCGTGGAGGCGCGTGCGCTGCTGCAATCGGTCGCGCGTGTCGCGTTGATCGCGCGTCGCGGTCCGATCGCCGACCAGCTCGCCCGGTTGCCGCAGTCGCAGGGCCAGCCGTTGGCGCTGCACCGGCAGAAGTCGCCGATGTCGTCGCCATGGCCCGCGGCGCCTCATCCGCCTCGCGCGCTTTCTTCGGTTCCGTCGAGGCTCGAGTTCTTCAACGGTCTGGGTGGCTTCGATAAAGACGGCCGGGAATATGTGACCGTGCTCGTGGCGGGTGCGACGACGCCCGCGCCTTGGATCAACGTGATCGCGAACCCCGGCTTCGGCTTTCAGGTCGCGGCGGAAGGCAGCGGCTACACGTGGGCCGAAAACAGCCGTGAGAATCAACTCACGCCGTGGTCGAACGATCCGGTCGAAGACCCCGCCGGCGAAGCCATCTATGTGCGCGACGAAGTCACTGGCGATGTATGGGGCGCCACCGCGCTGCCGGTCCGCGATGGCGGGACGTATATCGCGCGTCACGGGCATGGCTACAGCCGCTTCGAACACGAGGCGAATGGCATCGCGCTCGACTTGCTGCAATACGTGCCGCTCGCCGACCCGGTGAAGATCTCCCGGCTGACGTTGCGCAATCTGTCCGGTATGCCGCGCCGTCTGTCCGTGACGACGTGGATGGAATGGGTGCTTGGCACATCGCGCAGTGCGTCGGGACCCTTCATCGTGACGGAAATCGACTCCACTACCGGCGCGATGCTGGCGCGCAATCCGTGGAACATGGAGTTCGCGGGGCGCGTGGCGTTCGCCGACCTGGGTGGCCAGCAGACCGCGTGGACGGCGGATCGCACCGAATTTTTCGGCCGCAACGGTCGGACTGCGGCACCCGCCGCGCTGACCGGCAACGCGCCGCTGTCTGGCGCGACCGGCGCGGGCCTCGATCCATGCGCGGCGTTGCAGGGCATGATTGAGCTGGGCGTGGACGAGATCGTCGAGGTGGTGTCGTTCGTCGGGCAATGCGCGTCTGTCGAAGCGGTACGCGCGTTGATCGAGCACTATCGCAAAGCCGATCTCGACGCTGTCCTCGCCGAAGTGACGAGCCACTGGCAGAACGTGCTCGGTACTGTCCAGGTGAAGACCCCCGACCGCGCAATGGACCTGATGCTAAACGGCTGGCTGCTGTATCAGACTCTCGCGTGCCGTACCTGGGCGCGTTCGGCGTTCTATCAGGCGAGCGGTGCGTATGGGTTCCGTGACCAATTGCAGGACGGCATGGCGCTGACCCATGCGCAGCCGGACGAGACACGGCGGCATTTGCTGCGCGCCGCGGCGCGGCAGTTCGTCGAAGGCGATTTCCAGCATTGGTGGTTGCCCCAGTCGGGGCAAGGCGTGCGCACGCGGATTTCCGATGACCGAGTGTGGCTCGCGTTCGCGACGGCGACGTACATCGGCTGCGCGAGCGATTTCGCGATTCTCGACGAGATCGTGCCGTTCCTCGATGGACCGCCACTGCGGCCCGGCGAGCACGATGCGTTCTTCCAGCCGATGGTTGCAGATGAATCAGCGTCGCTGTTCGAACATTGCGCGCGCGGCCTGGATCAATGCATCGAACTGACCGGCGAGCATGGCTTACCCCTGATCGGTACGGGTGACTGGAACGACGGGATGAACCGCGTCGGCGCGGACGGCAAGGGAGAAAGCGTTTGGCTCGGCTGGCTGCTGTTGCGGACTATTGAGCTGTTCGCCCCCCTGGCTGAATCGCGCGATGTGGTTTCGGTTGGGCGCGCTGCGCGCTGGCGCGCTCATGCGGCGTCGGTGCGCGAGGCGCTGGAGCGCGATGCGTGGGACGGCGAATGGTATCGCCGCGCGACTTTTGACGACGGCACGTGGCTTGGCTCTTCGCGAAGCGACGAGTGCCAGATCGATTCGATCGCACAGTCGTGGGCTGTGCTATCAGGCGCGGCAGATCCAGCGCGCGCGGCGCTGGCGATGATGTCGCTGGAAAAGCACCTTATCCGTCGCGACGACGGGCTTGCTTTGCTGTTCACGCCGCCGTTCGATAAAACGTCGCACGATCCCGGCTATATCAAGGGCTATCCGCCGGGGCTGCGTGAAAACGGCGGGCAGTATAGCCACGCGGCGATGTGGGCGATCCTCGCGTTGACGAAAATGCGTGATGGCAACAGGGCCGCCGCGCTGTTTTCACTGCTTAATCCGGTCAATCATGCGCGCACACCGATGGAAGTCGACCGCTACAAGGTCGAACCCTATGTCGTTGCGGCCGATGTCTATTCCGTGGCGCCGCATACCGGGCGGGGTGGCTGGACCTGGTACACAGGATCCGCTGGATGGATGTACCGGGCAGGCGTCGAGGGCATTCTTGGAATTTGTCGGGAGGGGGATTTTCTGGTGGTCGATCCTTGTATTCCGGACAAGTGGCCGGGGTTTGAAGCAACAGTGACGATGCATTCGACGCGGTATGAGGTCCGCGTCGAATCCGCTGACGAGCGCGGTGTGATGCGTGCGGTGCTCGACGGCGCGAGTGTCGAATGTGGTGATGGACGGGTGCGCGTGCCGCTTGATGCGGGGTCGCATAAGCTTGTAATTTCGCTTTGCTTCGGCGTGAGGGAAGACGTGAACTCGGGCGCGCAGGTCGCGTGACGAATCACGCATCGGTCATCGAGAGTAAAACAGGAGACGGAAAATGGCAGTAGCTGGCAATTCCGATCGGAGCAAACGATGTTGGCATGGCACTACACCACGGGACGAAAAGCTCAGCAGATCACCTCAAGCGGGATGCTGATCCCAGGCGGCATCGGGGTCGAACCCACCGGGACGCCTGTGCTGTGGTTTTCGCGAAATCAGCATTGGGAGCAAACCGCTGGCGACGAGTGCCATGAGGCTGGGCAACCGCTGCGCCGCCTGACGATGCGTGAAACTTACATGGCGAGCGGCGGACTCGTGCGGTATGGATGCGATCTTAAACGCCTGTACGTCGGCGAAGTGCTGCGGCGAAAAGCACGGATGCCCCACGAGCTCTGGGCGGCCTTGTATGCCGCGGGGAAGCTGCAGTAGGCGTATCCCGCCGCGTGGTGCGGCTCGGTCGAGTCAATTCCGGTTGATGGCCTGGTCGTGCATGTCATGAGCGAATCCTTCAAATGGCAGCGCTTCGAGGCATGCTAGCGGATTGTCGGTCATTGAATGAATGGGTTTCTGGATAACGACCTGGACGTCTGCGATGCAATGAGGGATTGCTTGCGACGGGGACGTTTTGGCGGTCGACAGGACCCATCAGGCCGCAAGGCGTAGCGGCGCTCGGTGAGCGAATCAAGGTCCGGGGTGGCCAGTTTTCCCGTCGCTGGGCCTACCTTGTTGCGGAGATCGCCGGCCAGGCCGCTATCGATGTAATCCTCGGTCCCCTCGCATAGACGAAGACTGCGGGCGCGTTGTACCTCACCGTGCGGGTCTTGCATGTTCTGCATGTACTTCCTTCGACATGCCAACCGCCTTTACGGCTCGCATGATCAAAGAACAACAGCATGACGCCTGAAGACTCTTGGGTCACCGACCGGCAAGACGGCGCGCTGATAGACCTCGTTAAGCAGATCCGCCGCCGACAGATAGAACGCCAGCGCCGCCGTCACGAGACCCATGTAGCCTCCAGCGATACGCAAAACACCTCCGCCAGTCCATTCCCCTGCGGCGAGCAGGACGAACGTGATCCAGAGCGCCAGAAAAATGAACTGCAATGCGCGCGGCGAACGGAACGTCGCGAGCCACATATAGAATGTGAACACGCCCCAAAGGAACAGATACCAGCCGACAAACGCGGCGGGCACCTTGTCGTGCAGAAAGAGCACGAACAGAGCAAACGACCACCAGAACGCTCCGTAACTCAGGAACGCTGTCGCGCCGAATGTATTGCCGCGCGGCAGTTCCATCAGCCCGGCGATCGCCTGCGCGGTACCACCGTAGGCCAGTGCACAGGCGAGGACCATTCCCATCGAATCGCCGGAGAACCATCCGACGTTGATCATACTCAGCAGCCACGTTGTCAACGCAAAGCCTGCGAGACCCAACGGCGCCGGATTCGACAGTTTCAATTGAAGAGGCACATTGCTCATTTCCTGCTCCTGACATCTATAAAAAGCGCCGCAACGATCTCGCGATCGTCGGAACGATCAACCGAGTTGATCGAGAATGGCCGGATTTTCGAGCGTCGAAACGTCCTGCGTAATCTCTTCGCCTGCCGCAAGCGAGCGCAGAAGGCGACGCATGATCTTGCCCGAACGCGTCTTCGGCAGGTTCTCACCGAAGCGGATCTCCTTCGGCTTCGCGATGGGGCCAATTTCCTTGCCGACCCATGCCCTCAGTTCGTTTGCGATCTTCGCCGCTTCCTCGCCTTCAGGGCGCACGCCCTTCAGCACCACGAAAGCGATGACGACCTCGCCTGTTGTCTCGTCCGCTCGCCCCACTACTGCTGCCTCAGCGACCAGCGGATTGGCGACCAGTGCCGACTCAATCTCCATCGTTCCGAGGCGGTGTCCGGACACATTCAACACGTCGTCGATGCGACCCGTAATGGTGAAATAACCGGTCTCGCTGTCGCGAATCGCGCCGTCACCGGCGAGGTAAAGCTTGCCCCCGAGTTCTTCCGGGAAGTAGCCTTGTTTGAAGCGCTCCGGATCGCCCCACACTGTGCGCAGCATCGAAGGCCATGGGCGCTTTATTACCAGAATTCCGCCCTGCCCGTTTGGCACGTCCTGCCCCGTTTCATCGACGACCGCCGCCATGATGCCGGGCAGCGGCAACGTGCAGGAGCCTGGAACAAGCGGTGTCGCGCCTGGCATCGGTGCGATCATGTGGCCACCGGTTTCGGTCTGCCACCAGGTGTCGATCACCGGACAACGTCCACCACCGACGTGCTCGTAGTACCATAACCAGGCGGCCGGATTGATCGGCTCGCCGACCGTGCCGAGCACGCGCAGCGTCGACAGATCGAAACTGTCCGGATGCACTTTCGCATTGCCTTCTGCCAGCTTGATCAGGGAACGGATCGCCGTCGGCGCCGTGTAGAAGATCGTGACCTTGTGCCGGGCGATCATGTCCCAGAAGCGGCCGGCGTCCGGATACGTCGGCACGCCTTCGAACACGACCTGGGTCGCGCCCAGTGCGAGCGGACCGTATGCGATATAGCTGTGCCCCGTGATCCACCCGATGTCCGCCGTGCACCAGAACACGTCGGTGGATTTCCAGTCGAAGGTCCACTTCATCGTCTGCGCGGCCCATAGCAGAAAACCGCCCGTGCTGTGCTGCACGCCCTTCGGCGTGCCGGTCGAGCCCGACGTATAGAGGATGAAGAGCGGATGCTCCGCGCCAACCCCTTCGGGCGCACATTGACCGGATTCGGCCTGCATGAGTTCGTGCATCCACAGGTCGCGGCCTTCGTTCCATGCCACCTTGCCGCCGGTACGCCGGTAGACAATCACGCTCCTCACTGCTTCGCAGCCGCCCATTGTGAGCGCTTCGTCGGCGATGCTTTTCAGAGGCAACGCCTTGCCGCCGCGCATCTGTTCGTCGCAGGTGATGAGCGCTATTGCGCCGACATTGACCAGCCTCTCATTGAGCGACTTCGATGAGAAGCCGCCGAACACGACCGAATGCGTCGCGCCGATCCGCGCGCAGGCCTGCATCGCGACGATACCTTCTACCGACATCGGCATATAGATCACGACACGATCGCCTTTCTTCACGCCGCGCTTTTTCAATGCGTTGGCAAGGCGACACACGCGTTGCAGCAGATCCTCGTAGGTAACCTGAGTGACGGTGCCGTCGTCGGCTTCGAAAATCACCGCGATGCGCTGGCCGTGGCCCGCTTCGACGTGGCGGTCGAGGCAGTTGTATGACGCGTTCAGCTCGCCGTCTTCGAACCACGTGTAGAACGGTGCATTCGTTTCGTCCAGCACCGTGGAGAAAGGCTTGTTCCAGCTGAGCGTCTCGCGCGCCAGACGCCCCCAGAAGCCGTCGTAGTCACGCTGCGCTTCAGCGACGAGCGCCCGGTAGGCGTCCATGCCGGAGATCGCCGCGTGCGCCGACAAGGCCGGAGGGGGGAGGAACACTTGCGGGTCCTCGCGTATCGAATCGGTAACTAGCATTTTTCAATCCTCTGCGGGTTATGGCGTGGAGCCGCGACGATGTCGCCGCAATTCAGTTCGGGCATGGCGTACATGTCTGCGTGGGTGGGAAACGCGGATCGCACAGCGAAACCGGAATCACAAGGATCGAACTGTCTGGTGGCGCACTTGCATCGCAATGACGCTCGCCGCCATGCGCGTGGCGGAAAGCAATAGCGTGATCGGATCGAGGTCATGATGGCCACTCCTTGCTGGTTGAGCGGCCTGGACGGTCAATCGGAAAGAATCAGGTTGCACGGGGCTGTCTCAAGCGCCTAACGTGAAGACGCAGGGCGCCTGCGGATACGATGCTCGCACCTTTACAGGAAGTCGGTACGGTGCCGTACCGGGCCCGGCAATCATCGCCAGGCTGGGTTGCATCACCCCGTGCCGTCACTTATCTCTTGATATTCGTGACGCTATTCGTGGGTCGATAGCGCCACTTGGCTGCCGTCGGGTCGATTCCGGCTGCACCCTGCGTGCGCTTCCTGGCGCGTTCCTCGTCGGCATGGCCGTATTCCACCCGCCTATCCCGGGTGGGGTTATTAGCATCGGGCAGCAATGACATAAGTTCTCCGTATGTCGACTATATGACGGTTCGAAGTGATCGGGTCGTCGGCGCAATAGCGAGTCGCACAAACGCGCTCCCCGGACCGGATCGCTTCCAGTGACTACAGCCCGTAGCGCTCACGCAAGCTGCATCTCAGACAATGCCTGATCGGCCCGAGGATACGCTTCCCATACTCGATCTGGTGTCCCTATCGGTAAAAAAAGACCGGGAATCAGCGCCATACCGATCAGGATTCCACGCCTTGCCATGGCATCGCGTGCCCTCGCCGGAGTTGGAGACGACTTGCAGCAAACATCGCACCGGCCTCATACGGTGTGCAAAACAACATGGAAGCTAGAACAGATCGTACAGTCAATAAAGCCGTACGTCGGTACGCTGTCGTACCGCATTGCCACGCCCTCCGGCGTAGGGTCATAGACATCATTGGAAACCCAGGAGAGCATCATGCTTAGACGAACATTCATATGGACTACGCCAGGCTCGATCATGGCACTAGGCCTCGCGATCTCCGGTTGCACCACAACCGGTCAATCAAACGCCAGCGGTCAGCAGATAGACAAGCGCCACGCGATCGATGCAGGCGTCGACTCGACCCTTACGCGCCTTTATGGCGCGGCGAATGGCTCGCGTGAGCTGGTTGGCAAAGCTCATGGTGTGCTGATATTTCCGTCAGTCATCGATGCTGCCCTCGTGGTCGGCGGCCAGTATGGCGAAGGATCGTTGCGCGTGGGTGGCCATACGGTCGGGTACTACAGCACGGCAACGGGTTCGGTTGGCTGGCAGGCCGGCGCCCAATCGCGCGCTATCGTGTTCCTCTTCATGACCCAGGAGTCGCTCGACAAGTTCCGTAGCAGGGACGGCTGGTCGGCCGGCGGAGACGCGTCGGTGGCCGTGCTGAAACTCGGCGCGAACGGCGCCGTCGACACCACCACGGCCACGGGCCAGGTGGATGCGTTCGTTCTGGCAAATGGCGGGTTGATGGCGGGCGCGTCGCTTCAAGGCACCAAGGTCACACGGCTCACGACGCTCTAAGGCGCAAGGCAGACAGGACATCGCATGCGCGGTGTCCTCGTTTCCAGATTGCGGAGAAATCATGCTGCGAAGCGTAAGGAGCCTGCACGGATGCGTCATTCGTGCGTTTGACGGCGATATAGGCTCTGTCAACCAGGTCTACTTCGACGACGAAGCCTGGGCCATTCGTTACCCGATTGTCGATACGCACAACTGGTGGCCTGGCGGCAAGGAAGTGTTGATCGCGACCGACTGGATCCACACGGTCGACTGGTTCGCGTCCACCGTGTCAACGTCGCTTACCCGCGAGGTCATCCAGCATAGCCCGTTATACGACAAGTCGGTTCCAATCCATCGTAGCTACGAAGTGGCGCTGCACCAGTTTTACGGCAAACACGGGTACTGGTCGAACGCGCGTATTCGCCGATAAGCGCCGTCACACCTGACAGCGCGCGACGCAAACGCAGCTTCGACCATCGTGTGAGCCTTGTCGACGATACGGATTACCTGTGTTTCACCGGGGAACTTTCCGCCCTGTTGCCGCGCAATGGCAGCGCGATTGCCGGGCGCACGATCGAGCATCCGATTACCCTTTTTGTCCGGGACGTCCGAAACAGCAGCCACGGAGCAGCACAAAATGGATACCCTTCCGCAGGTCCAACCCCAAGCCAGCATCAAGCAGCCGGATCATCCAAAGATTCTGCAGATCATGGGGCCTGGCTTGATCACGGGAGCCTCCGACGACGACCCCAGCGGCATCGCGACCTATTCGCAGGTCGGTGCGCAGTTCGGGTACAGCCTCGCGTGGACCTTGCTGTTCAGCTATCCACTCATGGCAGCCATTCAGGAAATCAGCGCGCGCATCGGGCGCGTCACCGGCTATGGCATCGCCGGAAATCTACGCCGTCACTACACACCGTGGCTCTCGAGCGCGATCGTCGGCATGCTGCTGGTTGCGAATGTCATCAATCTTGGCGCGGATCTTGGTGCAATGGGGGCTGCGCTGAAACTGTTGATCCCCGGCCCCGCCCTGCTGTACGTGTGTCTCTTCGGTCTGATTTCTGCCGCTCTGGAGATCTTCACCCAATATTCGCGCTACGTGTCGGTCCTGAAATGGCTGTGCCTGTCGCTGTTCAGCTACGTCATCTGTGCGTTCGTGGTGAAGGTGCCGTGGGCCGAGGTGGGTCGGGCCGTGGTCTGGCCGCAGTTTTCACTCAAACCCGACTATCTGGTAGCGATCGTGGCTGTCATGGGGACGACCATCAGCCCGTACCTGTTCTTCTGGCAGGCTGAACAGGAAGTCGAAGACGAGAAGGAACGCCCTGGCGCACTGGCCCTCACCCGCGCTCCCGAACAGGCGCGCTCCGAGTTCAGCCGCATCCGTATCGATACGTATCTTGGCATGGCGATATCGAACGTCATCGCATTCTTTATTGTCGTCACCACCGCGACGACGCTGCACGCCCACGGCATCACTAACATTCAAACCTCGGCCGAGGCCGCTGAAGCCCTGCGCGCGGTCGCGGGCCAGTTCACTTTTGTCGTATTCGCCGCGGGCATTATCGGCACGGGGATGCTGACGCTTCCCGTCCTCGCCGGATCGGCCGCTTACGCCGTGGGCGAACTGTTTTCATGGCGTGTCGGACTCGCGCGCCGGCCGTTCCAGGCCAAGGCGTTTTATGCGGTCGTCGCCGCGGCAACGTTGATTGGTGTCGGCCTGAACTTCACCGCCATCGATCCCGTCAAGGCGCTTTACTGGAGCGCGGTGCTCAATGGGATTGTCGCCGTGCCGGTGATGGTCGCCATGATGTTTCTGTCGATGCGACCGGACATCATGGCCGGATTTACCTTGCCGCGGACGTTGAGGATACTGGGATGGATCGCGACGATCGTCATGGCAACCACGGTTTTCGCCATGGCAATTACATGGCTCGGATGAGCATCGCTTCGAAGGAGTGCAGGAGAGGGCCGGTTCAGGCAAGCCGCGTGGATCGCGCACACGCCGCTATCCGTTGTCCGGTAGATGCCATTGCGCCGCCCGGGAGCGGATAGTGTGGCGCGACGTGCGCACAGCCAACACCCTGCACGTAAAGGTATAAGGGATCGGTGCAGTGACCTCCCTGTTCAAGAGCCCTGAGCGTTTGCGTCCGGCACCGGACAGACGCCGACCGGAAACAGGCGCACACATGAACTGTTCGATCACCGCCCGCCCGCAACGAAAAGTATGCAGTGGCGAGCATTTACCAGGTTGCCTCGGAGACCACGATGAAATTCACCACCGTTACCGCCCAGCGAGCACGTTCGCCTGCTCTCATGGCAGCGTTCGTTCTCGCGGTAACTGCGTTCGCCAGTCCTGCAGGCGCTGCGACGACGGCGCAAAATCGAGCGCCCGCACATGTCATGACCGTCGCAGCCCATGAATCCGTGGATACACGCATCAGCAGCCTTCACAACAGGCTTCAGATCACGGCTGACCAGGAAGCACTCTGGCAAAAAGTCGCGCAGGTCATGCGCGACAACGCGACAACCATGGATGCGCTCAAAGACGCACGCAGGAGTCACGCAAACAGCATGAGCGCGATGGATGATCTCAAGGCCTACGGTCTGGCCGCCGATGCGCACGCTGACGGCATCCGAAAGCTGACGCCGGCGTTTCAGACGCTATACGACAGCATGTCCGACGTCCAGAAAAAGAACGCCGATCTGATTTTCCGGACCGATCGCCACCATGCGACGAAGAAGAGCTAAACGCGGGATCCCCGTAATGGGCAGCGACCTGATGCCGCCAGAAGCGTTGCCGGCATCGGATCGCAAACAGGAGTACATGATGAGAAGCACTGAACTGCGAACCGCCTGCAAAGGTTCGATTAAGGCCCGGATCGTAACCGCATCGGCCGTCACGCTGGCCATCGGCTGTCTGTCGATGGCGCCCGCGCTTGGCGAAGACTACAACCACCAGGAGAACCAGCAACATACGACAAATGGCGAGAACCACTATAACCAGGGAAATCGACAAGATCACAGGAATCAACACGAGCAACAGGCCCAACGTTATCAACGCGAGCAACAGACCCAACGTTATCAGCACGAGCAACAGGCCCAGCGTTATCAACACGAGCAACAGACCCAACGTTATCAACACGAGCAGCAGACCCAACACTATCAACACGATCAATACGATGCCCAGCGCTACGGTGACTATTATCGTGGTCAGGACTATGTCTACGCTCCGCCGCCCGTTGTATATGCCCCTGAGCCGTCGCCAGGCATCAGTCTGTTCATACCGCTTCAGTTTCGTTAGCAGGAAACATGAGACCGTAGAAGTCCACCCTGGGCGCACCAGCGGCCCTCGGGCCGCTCTCGCGAGGCAGGCATAAGCGGGAATCCGGCAACTGGCACGAAAGGAACCTTTCGACAATCACTCGCGCCCGTTACCGCAGCGCGGTTCGCCATTGCATGAGATTCACGCGCTGCAATCCGGGGATCAACATGTCAGTCCATCCAGCGTTCTTCCGGTTTTCCGTGAGCCAGCTTCCCGTTTATCCGGCAAATCCGTCAGACGAAATCGTGGCATGCCCGCCCCGGTCAGCTGTCGCGACTCCGCCTCACATTTTCGATCTCTTCGCCCAATCGAGCAGAACGATTGCCGCCAGTGCCGGTGGCCTGGGGATTGGACTCGCCGTCGTGAAGGCGATTGCCGCCGCCCATGGCGGAACCGCTTCGGCCAGCAGCGCCGGCGCCGGATCTGGCAGTCAATTTCTGGTCCGTCTGCCCACTATTGCGGTGCGGCAAGACGTTCGCTACGCGTGAAGTTCTGAACGCAGCCGGCGCCATGGCGCAGGCGCGTTGCCGCTCATTTGAAAGCGCAGCGGCCGTGCACAGAAGGCGTTTTCCGGAGCGGGTTACACAGGATCGTCATCTGTCTGCGCGTCCCGGCGGACTATAATCCACAGCAGACACGCCAGATCGGAATCAGGAGGGCGCCGCTGCGCGGGACCATGCAGCGGCGCCCTTTCGGTTCGACTGACGCGACTGCGCACCGCTTTTTTAAGCCTGATACTATGAAGAGCGATGCCGCGACACCGTTGCACAGTGTTCAGGCAGGACCTCCAGGAGCAGCACATGACAAACGGGCAGGATCCGAAAAAAAATCATCTGCTTGCGGTTGTGCAAGAGGCAGAGTGGCTGCGTCTTGGACCTCATCTGGTCCGGGTCGACATGCCTCTCGGGCAGGTCGTATATGAATCTGGCGACCGGCTCGATCACGTGTATTTCCCAACTACGTCGATCGTCTCACTGCTCTATGTCATGGAAGACGGCGCGTCCGCTGAAATCGCGATCGTCGGCAATGAAGGGCTGATCGGCATTGCACTCTTCATGGGCGGCGAAACCACGCCAAGTCGGGCAATCGTGCAAAGCGCGGGTGAAGCGTACCGGCTCGATGCCCGGATCCTGAAAGAGGAATTTCACCGAGCAGGCCCGGTTCAGCGCCTGTTGTTGCGCTATACCCAGGCACTCATCACGCAGATGGCCCAGACCGCCGTTTGCAACCGTCATCACTCCATTGACCAGCAACTCTGTCGCTGGCTGCTGCTGAGCATCGATCGCCTGCCGTCAAATGAACTAAAGATGACGCAGGAACTGATCGCCAACATGCTTGGCGTGCGTCGATCCGGGGTCACCGAAGCGGCATTGAAACTGCAGGACGCGGGGTTGATCCGCTACAGTCATGGTCATATCGAAGTGCTGGATCGCCCGGGGCTCGAAAAGCGTGTCTGCGAGTGCTACGGCGTGGTGAGACGGGAATTCGACCGTCTGTTGCCGGCCCTGAAGGCGCTGTAGGCAGCGCGGCATTCCGCGCCAGACGGCCCCCGACTAAAGCTCGATGATCACCTTGAGCGCCTGTGTTTCTGCTGCGTGCGCAAAGGTTTCGTAGGCATCCAGGATGTCGTCGAGCCTGAAGCGATGTGTAATCAGCAGCGCGGCGTCGAGCCGGTCAGCGCGCAAGCTTCTGAGCAGCATGGGTGTGCTGACCGTGTCGACCAGTCGTGTGGTGATGGTGATGTTTCGATCCCACGGACGCTCCAGATGCAGATCCACCTTCGTTCAGTGCACGCCAACGTTGGCAATCGTGCCGCCCGGGGCGACCAGCTCCGCACATGGTTCAAAGTAGCTTCGCGCGCTTTACGGACCAGGAACGTGTACCGGCGATTCAGGCCGCGATGCCGCTACGTTCTCCGACTTCTCTGCCCAGTACCCTTTCTTGCCATAAAACGCGTAGAGTTCCGTCTCGTAGTCCCGGACTACCGGGACTCTGCTGTCATAGGCCGGACTATCCTTGATGGCGTCGCAGGTAAGCTCTGTAGAGACGGTGGTTTCGTACCAGTCGATCAGGAAAATCCAGTCGGTTGAGATCAGCACTTCCTTTGCCGCTGGCCACCAGTTTCGCGTATCCACGACCAGATAGCGCATGGTCCAGGTCTCGTCGTCGAAAATGAATCCGGACACGTGACCGAAAACGCCATCAGCAGCCTCGATGTGATAGCCGTCCACGGCGTCAGTACTGCGCAGATGGCTATCCCCTGGGGGCTTGTCCGCGTACAGCGCAAGCTGCTCGCGCGTATCTGTTGAAACATCCGGCAGCAACCCGGGACCGAATGCGGGGTAGCTGCTCATCCCCCACACTCCCAGGCCACCCCAGTAGTTCGGGTACCCGTAGTAGCGAAGGTATTCCGCTTCATGCTGGCGTGACACAGGTTTGTGCGTGTCGATGGCCGGACTGTCGCTGACCTGCTGACGCGTCAGATCGACGTGCACGCTCGTCGCGCCCGGATCCGAGTGCCTGACTGAGTACGGTGAGATCAACACGCGCCGCTCACTGATCCAGTTTCCCGTCTTGACGACGAGATAGCGAATACCCCACGCTTCATCATCGAAGTAGACTTCCTCGATGCTGCCTATTTCGCCATCGCTGGCGGCGACGGTGCATCCCTTGAGACTCTCGATGGTTCGCAACATGGTTCAATACTCCTGCCGCTGGCAACACGGCATCAATGAAGATGGCCTCCGAACAGCCCCAGCAGCCCGATGACAATCAGATAGATTGCAACGATATAGTTCAACAGGCGCGGCACCACCAGAATCAGAATGCCAGCGATCAGTGAAACCAGTGGGCCTGCGCTCGTCAGATAGTGCATGATGTTTCTCGTCAAAACCAAAACGATAAGTGAGCGCGTTCGAGGCGCGGCGGCCCTGTCCGCTAGAGCGCGTTGAGCCGGGTCACCTTCGTGCCGTCAACTGTCGCTCCCGCCATCAAGCCACCGTTCGTCAGCACGAAAGCGTCAACCTGCCCCGTCGCGGTGCCCGTGTCGACATTGCCGTTCGCACCGATTTTCAGTACCGCCACCGATGCGTCGCCACCGGCTGACCAGCCCTCGCTATTGCGGAATCGATCGAGTGCGCTCTCAGTCATGAACAGAAAGACGATTGCCCTGGATTGCGCGCCGACCTGTAGCCCGACGGACGCCGTTACGGTGCTGTAGTACTCCACCGACCGTCCGCCGACGCGCAGCGCGCCTTCGCCATACTGTCCGCCCAGACCGAAGCCCGCATCGAGGACCGATGGGAAGATCAGCATGCCGCGAGATTTGCCGACCAGTTCGCGCGAGCCGGGAGCAATGTTGTAAAGGCGTGCGAGGGTTGAGTCGGCACCTGCATCGATGATGTGGCGCTTTTCCGTCTGACGGGCCATCGTATCTGGCGCATTGCCGGTCGTCGTGCAGCCGGATAGCGCAACGCCGATCGCGAGGATCGAGCCCGGCGCGCCCCACATGAACGTTCGTCGTTGCACCGCCGTCTCCCGTTTTTTTCCGATGTTTCCAACGCTACGCCCAATCCGGTCCCGATGCGGTACGACAGCGTACAGACAGGCGATCGCATTGTTCGTAATCTGGAGCCTGATGACCGGCAAAGTGATTTGCCGGGCTACTGGCTTCGCGGCTGTGCAGATGGAAGTCAATCAGGCCGGGGATTGCGGAGTGATTCGAGCGCGTTTGCACGAACGCTCAACCCGAGCAGCATGATCGGCGTGATCGTGATAGCCGTACTTGTCATGGTCCTGATGGGGAAGATGTAGAGCCCGTCTTTGGCCGCCAACGCAGCCAGTGGCCAGCGCAACAACTTGAAAGGAACGACATGATCTACGCGATGTGGGGTATTTCGACCGCGATGGCGTTGATGTTCACCATCGCGTTCTACAGGTATCGACAGAGTCTCGTGCGAAAGCAGGAGATCCGCTGGCTGGGTGAACATCACGTATTGGACAGGCTGCGTGAGCGGCTTGGACTGTAGCCACAGGCGCACTCTCCGGTGGGAAACGGGAGGTGCCTTAGGTTTTCGCGAAGTTTTTACAGGGAGGAAACTGTGTCGTGTCAAGCGTTCGAAAAGGACCTCGCTCACCTTGAGCGCATTGTCCCGCAACTCGTTGCGACAAGCCCCCTTGGCCTCGAGTATTGGCGCGATCGGATTATTTCCCTGAAATCAATGCAGGAGCTAAATCCCCACTGTATCAAGCGGGTAACGCGCCTGCTCAGACTGGTCGACCAGATCGAAGGCCGGTCGGAATCGCGTGCAAACGCCGTTCGAGGCGGCGTTTGAGTCGCGTACCTGCCCGAACAAACACGCGCAGCTGCGGGTCTGACTACCCGCTATATGTTCCGCCCGTCTGGTGTTCTCGTTGAAGACTTCAAAGACTTGTATGTTCGCCGGGATCGCGTATGGGCGGGTCGCTAGTAACCATCAACGGAGCTGTGTGGATACCAGCGTTTGTGTGCCTTGAACGGCGCCATCTTTCTCGGAGTACAAGATCATGACCATCCCCACCATCGAGTACAAGGGCTACGTATTGAGTGCCTATTCAACCCAGGTATTTCCGCCGCACCGCGATCCATACGCCAAAGGGCCGCGCCGCTTCTCATCAGTCGTCAGGATTGACGCGCCGCCCTCTTCTGGCGTCGAACCACAGCGCTATGCAACGCAGTATGTCGACGCTGATCCCACGCAATCCGTCGATGCACTCAACCTCGCGATGCAATTTGGCAAGGACATTATTGACGACAAGATCCACGTGAACGAACTTTGAGGCGCCTCCCAGAGCCTGACATCAAGCGAGACAGGATTTCGAATGCTCGGATTTCTGCGCAGCTACTTTTCCAACGGCCTGGCGATTGATCTCAGCACTTCGAACACACTGATCTACATGCGCGGCAAAGGCATCGTCCTGGACGAATCTTCGGTCGTGTCGATTCGTCAGGAAGGCGGCCCGAGCGGAAAAAAGACCATTCTGGCAGTTGGCAAGGAAGCCAAGGAGATGCTCGGCAAGGTGCCGGGCAACATTGAAGCCATCCGCCCGATGAAGGACGGTGTGATCGCCGACTTTAACATCACCCAGCAGATGATCAAGCAGTTCATCCGGATGGTGCACGCACCGCGTATATTTGCGCCGTCGCCGCGCATCATTATCTGCGTGCCGTGCGGGTCCACTCAGGTCGAAAGGCGTGCAATCAAGGAAGCCGCGCATAGCGCGGGCGCGTCGCAGGTCTACCTGATCGAAGAGCCCATGGCCGCCGCAACCGGCGCAGGCCTGCCCGTGTCCGAAGCGATTGGCTCGATGATCGTCGATATCGGCGGTGGGACCACCGAAGTGGGTGTCATTTCGCTCGGCGGCATCGTGTACAAAGGCTCCGTGCGCGTCGGCGGCGACAAGTTCGACGAAGCCATTGTCAACTATATCCGCCGCAACTATGGGATGCTGATCGGCGAACAAACCGCCGAATCCGTCAAGAAGGAAATCGGCTCTGCTTTCCCGGGCTCGGAAGTCAAGGAAATGGAAGTGAAAGGTCGCAATATGTCAGAAGGGATACCACGCAGCTTCACGGTCTCCAGCAATGAGATCCTGGAAGCCCTCACCGATCCGCTGAACCAGATCGTATCGGCGGTCAAGATCGCGCTCGAGCAAACGCCTCCAGAGCTCGGCGCCGATATCGCCGAGCGCGGCATCACGCTCGCGGGCGGCGGAGCACTGCTACGCGACCTTGATCGGCTGCTCGCCGAGGAGACCGGTCTGCCGGTGTTCGTTGCCGAAGACCCGCTGACCTGTGTCGTGCGCGGATCGGGCATGGCACTCGAACGCATGGACAAATTCGGTAGCGCCTTCGCCTACGAATGAGCGTGGCGGCGCTGTCGCGAGGTAAGGTCTCTGCGGTGGCCAGACCTGGTCAATTTATATTTCCACTTATCCAGCCTTCCTGGAGATGCTCTGGACCGGTGGTGCAGCGCGGAGCGCAGGTCGCGCAGTCGTTTTTGCCGATCTCCGGCGAGGGACCTTGCCGCGATGATGGGCGCTATCTGCGGTAATCGAAGACCGCTACCGTACAGACTTTTCCTGTAGTACGTGGGAACGTGTAGTGCGAAAGAATCTTTTTCACCGCTACCATGACAAACGCCGTTCTCAACACGCTGCTAACCGTGCTTACCGCCATCAGTGCTGGACTCGCTCCCGCACCGTCCTACGCCTACGCACTCGATCCGCAACTCGACTGTAAATCGAGTGCGCACGCTTTCATCGCCCCACTCCTGAACGACCAGTACATCGATCCGAGTCCGATGCGCGTCGAAGCGAACTCGGTCAACGCTTTTCGACCGACGCACAGCAGCACCCTGACGGCATTTGGCTTTCGCGTCTACGCGGTTCTTGGGTATGAACACGACGATGCGATCTTCAAAAGCGGCGGCGGCCAGGCCATCCCCGACTCGTCCTATGGCGCGATAGTAGTCGGCCCAGCGGAGTCGGTCGAAGCGCGCGTACGCGAGGCCGGCAGCGACGCGGTCGTCCACCAGGTAGTCCCCCTGTTGCTCACGGCCATTTTCTGCGAGGGGCCGCACCCCGCAACACAACCGGACAACGCGCAGGCGTCTGCGCTGAACGACAGAAAGAAGTAAAGGAAAGTCATGAAGAAGCGAAACCTCACATGGACGCTGATCGTCCTGTCTCTGATTTCCGGCCTGGGCGCGTGCATCCTGGTTCCTGTCGGCGGCTATGGCTATAGCGGCGACAACCACCAGCGTGGCGACTACCACCAGGGCGGCGAATATCACCAAAGCGGCAACTACGATCATGAAGGCCGCAACCATTACTAGACCACGCACCGAATGACCCCGCATTGCGCAGGCGCGGGGGAGGAAAGACAGTTCGTGGTCCGCTCACGGTGCATGGCCCGCTGATCGTTCGTGGCAACCTTGAAGTAAGCGGCCCGCTCACTGTCGATGGACCTGCCGGTGCCGTGGGGAGTATCGATGCCGGCGGCCCGATTGTCGAGCGTCACCAGGCGCCTTAGGTTGCACGGCGCGTCGACGCCAACCCAATGTCCGACAAATCCGCGCAGCCCCCGCGCGGATAGAAGGACGATTGTCCGATACCGTACCGGCTGCATCGACCGGATACGAGAAAGTAAGATTTATTAGCGCGCACGCAGGCGGCTCGACATGTCCCTTCCAGGGAGCATGTGCAGCGAGAGCCTCCGGTCCCGTGCGCCGTCATGATCAAAGTGGCAATCGCAGATGCCCATCCCGTCTTGCCCGACGGCGTGCGCACAGCGCTCGAAAGCACCAACGATTTCGAAGTCGTGGGCGAAGCCGGGGACGGCTCAAGTAGTACACGTGCACTTGCGCTCCCGACTGACGCGCGTGACACCTGGACAGCAAACGCTTCTTCCGAATGCATTGCTGGCAGGAACGGTCACAAAGAATCCAGTCACGTAGCCTGAGACCCCAGGACCGCTACCGTACAGACACCTCGGTGTCGTATGTGCGAATGTGAACTTACACCCTGTGCGTACCGATTGTTCATGGGCAGCTCTCGTGCGGCACGCATTCGCGGACGGCCGGTAACTGGCGCGACGATGCAAATCGTCGTTGTGACAGAACGTTGGAGTCACGAGACCTGCCGCTGGTTGGTCATGACCTGCGCGCTACGCGATGTCACCGTTTATCGGGGTGAATTCAAGGAGCGTGTCATGTACAACATCGTCTGGCTCGTAGGGGCCGTGGTTATCGTTCTGTTTGTGCTCGGCTACGTTGGATTGAGGTAAGCCGTGAGCCCACGGTGGAGAACGTCGTCATCGGGATCCCGTCATTTACAGATGATGGCCTGCGCCACCCCGGTGATTGCATTCAATCGTGGTTCTGTGCCTGAAGTGATCGACCACGGTGTGACCGGCTACATCTGCGAGGACGCCCAGGGCGCGGTGGCTGCATTGCGACGCCTGAATGAACTGTCGCGCACTGAAATCCGAACTTTCATATGAATACTTCCGGGAAGATTGCAGCGAACGTATCACTGTGGGCAGATTGTAGCCCTCACGAAAAGCGCCTCTCCGTGAAGCCGTCCCATCCAACTCCGCTTTGGCACGCTAATGCCGTTCAGGCAGGGGATAGCACCCATGCGATTTCTATAGCGCTTTCAAATCGGGCAACAACCGGTCGAATTCGCGCTTCACCACGCCGTAACACTCGCACACGCGCTGTTCGAGCCCCGGTCGATCCAGTACTTCGATATGACCGTGACTGTAGCGAATCAGCCCCGCATCCTGCAGTTTCAACGCCGCTTCGGTGACACCGGATCGGCGTACGCCCAGCATGTTGGCGATCAGCTCCTGGGTCATTCCCAGTTCGTTCGACAACAGGCGGTCGATGCTGAGCAGCAGCCATCGGCACAACTGCTGGTCGATCGAATGGTGCCGGTTGCAAACGGCGGTCTGTGCCATCTGTGTGATCAAGGCCTGTGTATAGCGCAGTAGCAGGCGTTGTACCGGACCCGCACGGTGGAATTCCTCTTTCAGGATGTGGGCATCCAGCCGGTAGGCCTTGCCTGCACTTTGCACGACCGCCCGGCTCGGCGTGCTTTCGCCGCCCATGAAGAGGGCAATGCCGATCAGCCCTTCATTACCGACGATCGCGATTTCGGCGGACGCACCGTCCTCCAGGACATACAGCAGCGACACGATGCAGGTCGTCGGGAAATAGATGTGATCAAGGCGGTCCCCCGATTCGTAGATGACGCGACCGAGCGGCATATCCACCAATACCAGATGCGGAGCCAGGCGCGCCCACTCCGCTGCAGGCAGCACCGAGAGCAGGTGATTTTCGTTTTGAGGATACTCGTACGACATTTGCCACTCTCTGCAGCCTGTCCAGAACCGCCCCGGTTTCGCCGACGATTTCCTGACGGGTGAAGATGGATAAAGGGATCAATGCCCCTAACGGCCCGGCGGGCGCGCGGCGGCGTCGCCGCCATACGCCAATCTTCGCCGGGCGCTGCGTCTACACCGTTAAATTATAGGTCGCGCGCGAATGACGGCCAGTGACGCAATCCCCCAATGACCTCCAACCGGGCGCCAGCGCTTCCTCGTTGACGAGCGGCGAAAGCAGCACAAGATGCGTCTCCGGCCTGCGGGACTCGACCGCACGCGACCGCTCATGTGCGGTCGCAAACACCACAGTGGTTCGTGACAATCGGCAGCCGGAGCGCAAACTCGCTGCCTGCACCCTGCCCGGCGCTCGTCGCCGAGGCGAGCCGAAATCGCGGATACACAGAGATTGAAGCCGTAGGGTCTCAGATGCAATGCGGTAAGTCCGCACGGTGACGGTCAGATCGGTAAAACAGCCGGATCGCGGGGATTGGGGCTGCGGCTGAGCTACAACTCTGTCCCGAATGCGTTGCCGCGGGAGCGGCCTTTCATTCCCGCCTCCTGACTCGATTCCTGACCGCTCACCGGCCCCCTCACGTGACAGACCACGTCATTGGTTTGTACACCGCCCCGCAACGGAAAGAGGCCGCGGGCGCCGAGCCGGATGTCACCCGTACTGGCGAAGTCGCAGCGAGAACTCTTCGAGCGCGTTGATGCCACTTTGCTCGGCACGACGACACCAGTCCTGCAACTGCAGGAGCAACTGTTCGCGGGACGCATTCGACCGTTTCCAGATCGCGGACAGTTCCTCGCGCAGTTCGACGTAGGTGCGCAGCTTCCGATCGTGCTCGTACATTTCCGTCAACGGCGGATGTCGCGGCTTGCCGTGAGTCACCGGCTCCTCGCGTAGCCAGTTCCTTACGCCGCGTATAAGAAGGAACTTCTCATGGCGGCTGAAGTGCTCCGTGCTTGCCAGTTCGTGCCGGTAGGCACGCTCGGCCGCCCGGGCGTAGCTCGCCATAATCTCGTAGCGGTTTCGCAGTACAGCTTGCAGCGTGTCGTCGTCGAGCTCCAACTTGCCTTTGACCAGACGCGGCGCCGTCGCCACTTTCCTGACCTTTGCCAGTCCCAGCGTAGACAGGATGCAAATGTACATCCAGCCGATATCGAGCTCGTACCATCTGTTCGATAGCTTTGCAGATGTTGCATAGGCGTGGTGGTTGTTGTGAAGTTCTTCGCCGCCGATCAGGATGCCAAGGGGAATAACGTTCGCGCTGTCATCTGGAGTACCGAATTTGCGGTAACCCACGAAATGGCCCAGACCGTTGACCACGCCCGCTGCCCAGAACGGTATCCATATCATCTGGACGGCCCACACCGACACGCCGACGACACCGAATAGAGCAACATCGATGACCATCAGCAAGCTTATTCCGAGGTTCGGGTACTTCGCGTAGATGTTCCGTTCGATCCAGTCGGCCGGCGTACCATAGCCAAATCTGCGCAGTGTTTCCTCGTTCCTTGTTTCGGCTCGGTAGAGTTCAGCACCTCCGAACAGCACCCTCCAGATTCCGCTGATCCGCGGGCTGTGCGGGTCCTCATTAGTCTCGCACTTCGCATGGTGCTTGCGGTGGACCGCTGCCCATTCACCCGTCACCATGCCCGTCGTCATCCACAGCCAGAACCGGAAGAAATGGCTGACAAGCGGATGCAGCTCAAGTGCCCTATGCGCCTGGCAACGGTGGAGGTACACCGTCACGCTGATGATCGTGACATGTGTCGATATCAGTGTGGCTAGCAAGATCTGCCACCAGAAAAGGGAAAGCAGACCGTCGGAGAGGAACGCGATTGAATTGCTGACCAAGTGGACCTTCTTTCTACGGGCAACGTAGCGGCTTGCAGTTGCCTCTACATTCCACGCGGGTAGTGAATGGAATGCGTCCGATCCTCTGCGCAGCGACGGACGCAGGCCAAACCCACAGGCCAAACCGATTGCCAGAAATGAAGCGACGCGAAATCGGTCACGGCTATTTCGCATCCGTCTAGACCGCCTCGCGCCCGAACGTCACTCACACGATGAACGCAACTGTGGAGAATATCGGTACGGTGTCGTACCGGGGGCGCGTTCCGTGGCGGCATCTGATGCGTCGTTTGCTCGAAGCGACGCGTTGGCCACCACCAGCAACGTCGCGCCCTGGTCGCAAAGCGTTGCATCAAGGTCTTCAAACTTCTTCAGCAACTTTGTTCGTAGTATGTGGTAACTGATAGCGAGACATAGGGAAATCGCGCTCACCAGCCTGTTTGGCTGGCGAGCGATAAGGACGCCGCCGCGAACCGGGTATTGCAGTCCGATATGTCGGCGCGGTGATCGAAAGCGTCTTTAAACACGCTGCATGCAAGGGCATCCGAAGTCGATACGGTGGCGTACGCGAGAGGAAGGCATGAGGGTGCGCGTTGCGACGCCGAGTCTTTAGTGCTCCCCCTTGTGTGCAGTCGCCCGCGGCAACCCATTCTCAACCGGCTATCCGCCTGCGACGGTGAGGGCGGACGTGTCAACGCTCTTCACGCCTTTCACTTTCTCAGCGATGTCCTTCACGTGATCGACGGCGTCCTGGTTTGACAGAGCCCCCTTCAGAACCACCACGCCGTGAATCGTCTCCACGCTCACATCGAAACCCTTGCTGACGCTGTCCGCAAGGATCCCGGACTTCACCTTGGTGGTGATCCAGCTATCAGATGCGACCCGCTCTGTCTTTGTGACCGCCTCGTGCGTCCGGGCCGATGCCTTGCTGCTCGCGGGTGTTTTCAGGTTGTTGTCGACGCTCTTGACGCCATCGACTGACTTTGTCGCCGCCTCAGCCACGGTCTTCGCGTTTGAGTTGCTTGCCGAGCCGTCGAGCGTGACCACGCCGTTGGTCGTGGTCACGCTGATGTCAGATTTTTTGAGGCTGTCATCACCCATCAGCCTGGCCTTCACCCTGGTCGTGATGACGGTATCGGTGAGCATCGCGCTTACGCTGTCGCTGTGGGGCTGCGGGATGGTTTCATCCCCCGAGGCTGCGCCAGCCGTCCCGATGCTAACCCCGGTAATCAGACCGACTGCAATCAACGTGTTGAGAACTGCGGTTCTGCAAAAATAGGTCCTGCTCATGATGCTTCTCCGATTTGCTTTCTGTACGACTTGATTCACGAAAGGTGACTCGCCAGTGTCCAAAAGAGCCGTTATCGTGAAGATGTCCAACTACTGGTGGTTCTGACTGCGGCCTTCGTCCTGGTTCTCGCCCCCTCTCTTGAGGCGCCGTTTGGGCGCGTTGCATCTGTGACGGCGGCTGCATCGATTGCGCCTGATGCATCGGCTGTGAGGGTGGTGCCTGCTGTGCGACATGCTCTGGCTGCCGTTTTTGTCGCTGCTGTAGCTGTTGTTGATCCGGCTGCGAATGCAGTTGCTGCCGCTGCTCCAGCTGTTGTTGATCCGGCTGCGGATGCGGTTGCTGCCGCTGCTCTAGCTGTTGTTGATTCGGCTGCGAACGCAGTTCCTGAGTCGACGATCGTTGCATAGGCGCTTGCTGCTGAGGCCCGGCGCGTGAGCTGCCCGGGTTGCCCTGCTGTCGATAATCCTGCCGCGTTACGGCATCACCTGGCTGATAGCGGTAGTTCGCGGATCGAATCGCATATTGTTGTTCTCCCGTACGTGGATAGCGGTCCCCTGAGTACTGTCGCTGGTAGTCTGGCGGCGGGGCTGCACGTGGGACGGCGCGCCGGTCCCAATGGTCCCATCCGGTTCGACGAGCCTCCCAGTCGCGGCCCCAGCGCTCACTCCAGTGTGGCGGAGCGTTGGCGCTCCAGTCACGAAAATACGCAGGAGGCTCGCGGTAGTAGCGCACAGGAATGCGCAGCACAAACGGTGGCACATCCATTGGCCCCACCGACTGCCACGGACCGTTGTACCAACTGCTCGAATACCAGTTGTCCTGCTGGTACACCCAGTACAGGCCGTCGTAGAAGAAGTAATTCGAATTCGCTTGAGGCGCGTAGTAAACGGGGTAGCCCGGCACTGGAACGAGTTCGGGATATGACTGCATGTTGGTACCGATGTTGACGCCCGGCACTCCGACATCGACGCTGATCTGGCCGTGGACTGAGATTGCCGGGCACAACAACATCGATAGCGCAATAATCAGGTAACGCATTTTTGCCCCCGATAAGGAGTACTTTATCAGCGCAAGCGCCGGGTACTGTGCATTGATCCCGGTCAACAGAATGCGCGCGGTTTCGGCGGACGGATGCCGATAGATGCAATGAGTCCCCGAAGTTGTAGCAGTGAGATCTCTTGAAGGGATCTACGCGCGCCGCTTTCGACGGGCGGTACATGTCAAGAATGCCCTCGCCGGGGCGAAGCCAGCACTCGACGTCATCCTGAACGGTCACCATCTTCTATTCACACCGTGGCGTCACCTCACCGGGAAGATATCCACGGATGATGCTGCTCCGTCCAGGCTCGCCCGGCTATTTACCGATCTGGTTGCCGACCACGCCACCTACGACCGCGCCGCCGACTGTGCCCACCGCGCTACCGCCTGTAAGCACAGCACCACCGACGGCGCCTATCCCGGCACCAGCAGCCGTGTCGACGCCTCGCTGGGACATGCCAGAGCAACCCAGGCCTCCCATTGCGACAAGGAGCGTTAGCGTACCTATTGAAAATAAGCGAGTGCAGTTCATTTTGATACCACCTATATACGTAAGTGACGCAATCCGACGCGTCTGCCATCAAGGGCCACCGATACAGGTTTCACTCGCCCGCCAGTAGACACTCTCTTGATACACGAATTGCCGGTTCCCGTCGGTCCGGCAGCGTACACGTCCGGCCGCTCCCATCTTTGAGATGCCCGATGGTGGAGGAAGCCGCTAAAAATAAATCGCAGGCGCGTGCGGATACGATTTAGTCGAATCCCAATGCAATCAATCTCTACGGGCGAAATCGTTTTAATATCGACGAACCGGCGGCGGCATCTGCTTGAGCTAACCATTCACGTCGCGGCAACTACATCGCCCAGACAAATGTCAGGCGCGCGTGAGCGTCATTTGTAATATTCATCGTACGATGTTCGGCTTGCCCCTTATAGCTAACGCTGACCGTGTAATGTCCACTGGGGAGAGAAACCAGCATGAATGGGCCATCCGAACTCGTCTCCAGAACCGTGTTCCCTTTGCCATCCGTGATCGTGACGGGGACATCCGAGAGATATTGATTCTGATTGCTCGTCTTGCCGACGAACGTCAACACCATGGGGTAGTTGTGCATGACGTCTTTGATCGCTCGTGCCTGGTCGCTCCCGATCCCCCCCGTTAGATAGGTCACGTCCCCGGCATGCTGTATCGCCGGAAGGTCCATCTCCGCCGCAATCGCGAGATTCACGCCGAAAGCCGCACCTAGAATCAATACCCATTGCAAGACGTTGCGCTTTTTCATGTCAGACTCCAATGAACACATCCATCCCACGGTGCATCGGCCTGCTCATGCCTCGGGTAGTGTGATCATCGCGACATCAGATTGAATGCGCACATTGCGCTGTGCTTCAACTTTTAACGAGTATGGTGTTCACGATTGCCGGCATTGCCTTGATGCATCGCATCCGCAGAGCCCAAATCAGCTCTCTTTGAATTTCGCCGTAATGGCAGCAGCGGCCATTGCAGACGATCGAAGATTACCGTTCTGTGTGCGGCGTGTCATGGGAAGTCCACGACACTCACATAGACAGTGCGCGCAATACGAACAGTAGTCGGTACGGTGGCGTACTGGTTCCGGAGCGACATTGCCAACCTGCGCCGACGCAGCCTCAAAATGGAAAATACACAGGTATCTACGTCAATGAGTAACCGCGGGTTTTTGACAAACTGGCTGACACGCTTTGATATGGATTGGTTGATTCGCCCGTTCAGGCAACTGTGCAAACCAGTAACATATTCGTCGAAACAGCTTCCACAGTATGCCTTTGTGAGATCTGCTCAAGCCACTCTCAAAGGGGGAGTCGAGTAGACGCTACCGTACAGACGAAAGAACTTCGTCCGGATCAAGATGATCTCAATAACAGGAGGCCATCATGTACATCCAACTTTCACCCGAGGCCATCCAGATTCTCAAATCGCTTGACCGAATTCCAGATCCACAAGCGCAGACACTGCGCCCGGTGGCGGTGGAGCTATTGACGCTCGGGCTTGCATACGAGTCGCACAGCTATGGTGACATCAATATGACCGCTGCGGGCCGGCTCTGGCTGAACCAGCATGCGGTGTAGCTCGCAATTGCGCGCCGAACCCATTGCGCTACCTGCAGTGGATGCTCAGCCGCCTGGCGAACCTGTCCCGGGTTCAGCCAATGGCGTAGTTGCAGTCGGGCCTCCGAGACAGTGGAGGCCCACGCGCGTCATGCCGGCAGCGAAGCGACCGCTCATCGGGTTATCCTCCCTGGGCTTGCTGCCATCCTTGCAACGCGCAATAAGTGAGCGGTTGCCGTTATCCGGCCTTGACTCGCAAGTGCTTCCCGTGTGATTTCTTTTGATCGGATTCGGAGCGGATTTTCGTCACGCCACCGATCGAGGGCGGGTCGCTAGCAGGAAAAGTGTCCTCGACAGCTTCGTCAACGTTGAGTTCGGTCTTGTCGCCGTTTGGATGTTGCTCTCGACTCTGGGTGCGCATAGTCGCCTCCGGTAGTGAGTACGTGGGACGATGACGTCCCGGATTGATGAGCATGGCGCGATTCAATGGCAGAACCGGGCAATGCGGTGGGCGGGCGCGGCACATGCTCAGCTGCGAGTACCGGCGCACGCACATGCAAACGCCTAACGTTTGCGCGTGGCACGGAGTTTGGGAGTCTGCGTGTTGGCATTCGCATTATTCTGTGTGCGTTGCTGATACGCATCGCCACCGCGCCGGTCGGTATCGGTCAGGCCGCGCGACAGGTCCTTATGCGCCTGCCGTCCAACATCGCGCGTACCTTCTTCATGTTGTGATTCCACAGACTGGTCGGTCTCGTGCGGCAGCGGTGCAACGTCCTCGTAGTCGCCATCCACCGGGGTGGCGGCGATGCACCGGCTTACTGCATCACTGGGGGCGGCGTTGGCGGACCTCTGTTCGGCAGGTTTCATCACAGGCTCCTTTCCGCAACGAAGATCCGGATCGTCTGATCCAGATATCGTGTACGGCTAGCGGGCGACATCATCGAAGCCGGGACGTTTTCATCCCGGCAGTGAATCGCAGTCGCGTCTTCGCATAGCGACCGTCCAGACATGACGGGACCCTGGTGAACAGGTTCTCACGTACACAATACGTATGTCTGTACGGTACCGGTCAACACTCTTCATTCAAAGCCTCGGAACACGCGTCCTCCGTGGCCGGATTGTCGAGGCACGCGTCAACCATCTCCCGAACCGAAGTGGCATAGCAGTCAGCGCCGATCGCGCTCTGGAGATCTTCGCTCCACTGATCCGTATCGCCTGTCGGCCAGAGCCCCACGACGATGGCTGCTTCCGGCAAGCGCTGGCGCACCCGTCGCAGAAGATAGCGCAGGTGCGACGGGATGCCATCAATGTTCAGATAAAAGATACACACCGTCGTCGCGGCGGCGACATCCAGGCTGCCGATCCGGGCGCGTGACGCCTCATCATGGGAGATCACGCGGCAATCGAGCGCATGCTTTCCGAGCAGTTGGACGAGAATGCTCGACGCCAACTCGTCGAGCGGTCCCCTTCCCGCTATGCAAAGGACCTGATTCGCCGCGCGCCGCGCCAAGAGGGTTTCCACACCCGGAGATAGAACAAACGGAGCCGGTTGCGGCAATACCTTTTGTTCGGCGCCGGCGAACGCCAACGCGCCCCAGTTGCCGCCCGATTCTGCCGCAGTGGGGTCAACGTCCTCAAAGCCCTCCAGACCTTCGACCAGGTCGCTCACTGTGGTCCCGATTCGCGCCAGTTGCGTGGCGGTTACGCCGCCTCGCAATACATCAATGGCTGCAAGCTGCAATGCCTTGAGGGCGACTTCATCGTAGTAAGAGGAGAGCGAGCGGTCGCGTAGCAGTACCTCGGCTTGCTCGAGCGCTTCATCCGGATCGCCGGCCAGCGCCCGCTGGTAAAAGTTTTCGACCGGAGTAAGCGCAGGCTGGTCACCCAGCAATACGTCAAGAAATTCGAGGCGCGCAACGTGGCGGCCGAGGACAAGGAGACAGAGCGTCAGCGGCGTGGAGAGGATGAGTCCGATTGGCCCCCATATCCAGCTCCAGAAAATCGCGGATACGACAACCGAGAACGGTGAAAGGCCGGTACTGTGGCCATATAACATCGGTTCGACGACCTGACCGACCAGAAGTTCGACGGTCGCGAAAAGGATCACTGACCAGATCGCCATCGACCACTCCGGACTGACTGCCGCAGCGAGTGTGGTAGCCAGAAGAGCGGAAATCCATATTCCAACGTAGGGGACGAGTCGCAACAGAGCAGCCAGAATGCCCCACAGCATCGGGCTGGGTACCCCAATGAAGAACAGGCCCGTCCCGATAGCGACGCCCACGCCCGCGTTTACGCCGAGTTGCGAAACAAAATACCGGCTGAGGCGCCGCGCGGCTTCGTCCATCGCGGTGGTGGTCCGATGCAGATCTCTCGAACCAAACAATCGAATTGCCCGGTCCCGAAGATCGTCACGCTGCAGCAGAATGACAATGGTCACGATGAATACGACGAACGTCGTCGCGAGTGGGCTAATGACAGGAGACACCACCCGCCGCGCCAGCTGAAACGGTGTCAGCACTGGCTCTCGCACTTCGACTGGAATTGCTGCGGACGGTTGAGCGTCGGAGTGGCCAGAAGTGCTCCCGCGAGTCGCTTTCGGCTCTTCACCGGTGGCTCCCCGGAACGCGTGGCCGGCTGCTTCCGCCAGACGATTCAGTGTTCCGATCGTCATGCCATGCACGACGTCGACCTTCTTTTCGATGGTCGCCTGATAGCGAGGGATGCCGGCTGCGAGATCCGTCATCTGGGTAGCGATTACGCCTCCCAGCAGGACGATCACCGAGAGCGACATCATTACCGCAACGAGAACCGAAGCCACGTGGCCGAGTCTGAAGCGACCCAGAAAATCGGCCAGAGGGGCAACCAGGAAGCTGAGCAGAATGGCAAGCGTGATCGGTATAAGGACCTCTCGCCCAAAATAGAGGGCTACGACGATCGTCACGCCGACGGCGAGCGTAATCAAACCCTGCAGGCTGGGAGTCTCAGGGGGCTCGACATGCGCCGCAGATCTCGCGGGGCGCCGTTCCATGGATTCGGACATCGTGGACTCGTGGTCTCAATACCGTCGGTTCTCGTGGGTGGTGTCGGATCAGTGGAGAGGCCGAGCCGTGCGTTAAGCATCCGTACCCGCCCCCGTCGCCATTGCGCCGTCTCAGGACAGCCTTGGAGGCAATTCCCCTAGCTGGCGAAAAACACTTAACCAGTCCTCCAGGTGCCACGTTTTCGCGATCCGCCCATCGCGGAACTCGTGGAACGAGTGAATCGCGAAATGGAGCGGCTTTGACGTCGCAGCAATGCCCATGAGCGGCCCGGACTGCGTGCCAGTGACCTCCGCGCGCACTGCTACCTTGGGGTCGTGGATCAGGACATCCAGAATCTTGATCTCCATGTCAGGCAGCGCCGACGACAGATCCGCAAACACTGGAATCATCTTGTCCGGACCCGGCAACTGTCCAGGAGACTCCGGGATGTACTGCCAGTCAGGCGTCACAACCTTGCGAAGAAGGGAAATATCCTTATGCGCGAAAGCCCGGTACAACAGGTCAACGGTTTCCCGCATCGCAGCGTGTGCGGCGTTGTTCGTCGTTTCCATAATGCCCCCTTTTCCGACGGCGTCGGATAGAAAAGACTGCACTCACTCTATTGCAAGTCCGTTCTCTCTATGGCGCAGCCAGATCGGGGAGCAATCGGTCGAGTTCGCGTTTCACAACCCGATAGCACTCGCACGCACGGTTTTCCAGACTCCGCCTGTCCAGCACCTCGATATAACTGTCGCCGCACCGGATCACACCGGCGTCCTCCAGTTGCCCGAGGGCTTTCCTGGTGCTGGCTCGTCGGAGGCAAAGCGCGTTGGCCAGCAGTTCCGGCGATACCTTTGGCTCGTTCGAGGGCAGGCGGTCAATACCGAGCAGCAACCACCGGCACAGTCGCTGGTCTGTCGAGTGGTACTGGTTGCAAACAACCGTCTGGGCGATCTGCGCGAACAGCGCCAGCGTGTAGCGTAGCAACAGCCACTGCATCACGCCTGCCTGACGAAACTCTTCCTTCAGGATCGGTGCGCTCAGTCGGTATGCCTCGCCCGGGGTTTGCACGACCGCTGTATTCGTCGTTGTTTCGTCACCCATAAAAAGCTCGGTGCCAACCAGGCCATCGTTGCCAACGACCGCTATTTCTGCTGATTTGCCGTCCGGCATCGTCTGCCGTAGTGAAACTATTGATGTCGTCGGAAAATAAACGTGGTCGAGGTGTTCCCCAGCCTCGTACACGACAAATCCCGGCGTCATCTCGACCGGAACCAGCTGCGTTTTCAGACGCGCCAACTCCGTTTCGGGAAGAAGGCCCAGTAGCCGATTCTCCGTGGGATGAAGATCATTTTCCATTTGCCACTCCTCTTCAACCTGTCAACCGCAGCGGACACCTGATTCATCGAAAGTGACACCTGAATTACGGGTGTACGAGGATGTTGAAAAGCCTCTCACGTCCGGCAGGGGGTGTCTGTACGGTATCGGTCCGACGTCAGTCCGTTAGATAAACGAGCCGCTATCCGATGAACATCTGTGAGCTTGCTGGACAGGGGCTTCGAAGCGTGGTCTGCTCGCGTCAGGATCCAGAGCGCCAAAGAAGTGTTCGTCGTTTTCATCGGCAATCGTGGCGAGTTAGGGTAGAACCCGTCTTCCCTGTGGCGTCAGAGAAAGGAACTGGACGCGGTTGTCCTCCTCACTCGTCCAGGCGAAAGCAGTCGCCCATACGTCCGACTGCCGGCAGAGCCGATTGGCAGTTCATGGCCGAACCCGGTCCGATGGCGAACTTCCGTAATCGACATACTTCTGCTGGTGGACGCCTCATTGTGTGAAGGTTCGCTTTCTCAGTAATGGTGCCGTTGGCTATCGCGGCGCTGTTCGTTTTCGCCTACTTCGTTGACCGCCGACACGGGCACTTTAGGCGGCCTCAGTTCCCGCCAAGGGGCTCGACGCAATCTTTGGCGTGCCCGTTTGCCTGGCCGGCTTTTCATCATCACCTCCGGTCGCCCGAACGCAGAAAAATCGTGCTACACGAAGGACGGCGTGACAATCGTGCGCGGGCCGACGGGGTATGCCAGCTCTCTCGATCGCAACATGCCGATCGAGATCCGGCAGCGGTTGTTCAGTGACGGGTACGCAAGCACCAAGGCGGCTCTGGAGAAGATTGTGGCGGGGCAGACTATTCCGGCTTAGTCCCGGTCGTCGCCTCGTCAGGCACTTCCTCGC
The DNA here is from genome assembly GCF_050436625.1 of Paraburkholderia sp. GAS334. Taxonomy (NCBI): domain Bacteria; kingdom Pseudomonadati; phylum Pseudomonadota; class Betaproteobacteria; order Burkholderiales; family Burkholderiaceae; genus Paraburkholderia; species Paraburkholderia sp. GAS334. The sequence continues at coordinate 51,315 of NZ_JBNDMO010000018.1, forward strand.
CGAACTTGTCTGCAACGCAGGCACGCATGGCGGCGATCAGCGGCGTTTTTCCATAGAAGCAAAAACCAGCCGGTGTGGATGCTGCGTAACCGCCGTGGTGCAGTGTGCCGACATTTGTGTTGACGCGGGGTAGGCAGTAGTCTTCACGCTCGATGATCGGGCCGCCAACGGCCCAATCGCTCGCAGGAGAGAACGCTGTGTCTAAGGCGCCCGCTGGGTCACCATCGCAAGCAGGCTCTTCCACCCAACATAGCCCATCGTCGATATGCGGATGAAGTAGATCTTCCGCTCGTGCTACCCAGTAGTCCAATAGGACTCCCTCCAGCTCAGCAACCTTCATGGTCCCTCCTAGCCTGCCTTCCGGCGGCGCGTCAATTCCCCGTTAGCCCGTCATCGTCGATCTGCAGCTTCCTGGTCTGCGGAATCCCTCGTTTCAGCCAATATAGGCACTTCAAAACCGGCACTTCAAACTCGTCGTCTTCAGCGTTTACCCTACAGTCGCACTCGCCGCACAGCCAGTATGCCTGCCAATCGGCGGTAGCCGGACGGAACTCGTCGCGCTCGAGCGGATGTGGCGCGGTAGCGGTAGGTTGAGTGTGTCTGTTGCCGCCCCTTTCGTCTGGCGGTGCCCCAATAACCTCACCGTAGCCCCGTTTCCACATCCCGCTCATCGAACCGGACGTGCGCTACTAACGCATCAAATGGGCTCGATCACAACGTCGCATATCGGTGACGCCCGCGGCGATCCAGATGCGCGTGCCTGCCGGGAGGGAAATCACGAGCGCAGACTACCCAGCACGATTCGCAACATGTCGGCATCGACCGAGCCGTACGGTGTATTGATTGCGGACATAGAAGTACCTGTCTCTGGCATTCGTGGTGCGGTGCCGATCATTCACAACAGCGCGCAGGCGTTTCTGGATGCCCGGGACGGTCGTCGTCAATCCCTCCGCTCCTGCATTTTGCGAAACGTTGGCATCCACTTTTTCCAGCCGGTCTGAACCTGGGGACGAAGGCTCGCCCTGATTGGTCGTCGCTTTAGTGACGCGCGTCGCCGCGAGGCAGAGCCGGTCTTAGCCAGAAAGCGCGCCAGAAGGGTTCGTTTTCGTGCTGCCTTGCTGTACAAAAATGTCGCTCATCGAAGCGTTGATGGCGGCCTGAACGCACGTCTCGAGAGCCGCTGTCGGCTCTGAAAACAATCATGCTGCCAGTGCAACAAAGCTGTTTGTACGGTGGGTAGTGGGCGCGTTCATCGGCCAGATTTAAGCGCCACCTCAATCCCTCCACCGCATAGACAACGGCGGCATATTGCCCGTGGCGCGAGATGGCGCACAAATCTCTCGCGGCGTCACTCCTTCGCGGAGGCACCGGAGATCCGCTTAACGTGCGGTGCGGTGAGCCTATCGAAGCAGTTCAGAATTACGATGATGAGAAGCAGGGCTAATACGACAAGCTGCCCAACCAGGAAAACCGGCACGGCAAATATGGCCCACAGCACCAACCTGAGCATCTCGCCTCCCTGGACTATGCGATAGGTCGCCGGAAGCTGGCGGCGACCTTAGCGGCTCGTTCCGAGGGCTTGCTGTCAACCCTCGAAAGCATCATATCGCGACCCGTCAACTCTGTTTGTACGATAGTGGACGCAGTCCGCCGACGGGCTGAGAGACGCGTCAACTGCAGCGCTGCCCCCTGAGAGCGACCAATGACGGCCGCCAAGCCGTTGCAAAGCGGGAGGGTTGAGCGCGAAGTGTTGTCGGGTCAGGCGAAGGCTCGAAGAAACGCCAAAGAATGGATGGCGAGCCCCCTTCTTTTTATTCTGCGAAGCAAAACCGTTGACGCTGACCGGCCGTGCTGCTTGACGTTGTCTAGTAAGCTGTCGTAAATGCGGTTCGTACGGTGTAGTTCCCGCACGGCGCTTATGTAGTCCGTCCCGATGGCGGGCTTTTGTTCGGCGCAGTTCTGCTTCGGGAGGATTCGCGCGTTCATTCAAACGTCTGCCAACAAAAACGGAGACGTCTCCAATATCGAATGGATTCAACCACCGGGGCTTGCTTGCGGAATGCCATCAAGCAGCAGTGAATCAGGAAGGCGTCCCTGCCCAAAGCCCGTCCGGGTGGCGGGGATTCCCAATGCCGCATGGGCCTGCCGGTTTCCGGGCGGAGTTATCTTGCCTGGCGCACACATCAATGCAACATTTCGCCAGAAAATGTACTACAAATACACATGCGCGAAGACCAGAAAGGACGGTTATGTATGAGGATCATTACCAGAGAATTGATTTCCTGCATGGGGTGTTGCTCGCCCGTGGTCAGGGTGGTCAGCTGACCTCGGCATTCACCGTGGTCAACGAGGTCGAGGCGAGTCTGAAGGCGGACGGGCTGCTTGGACCGCTCGAGTGCCTGCGTGTGAATGCCGCGAGAGGCGCGCTGCATCGGCGCTCGCTGCGCGCGGCCCTGGTCTCGGCGCGTGGCGCGCTTGACGCGGCGCAATACCCACCGTCGAAATACGATGCCGAACTGGCCGCCGCCCGCGCGAAGGCCACCTACTGCTGACAGCCTTTCCGGAAAGCAACCTGGAATTTCACCTCAATGACCCGCTTGCCCAATTCGTAAGCCAGCAGATCGCTGCACGATCAGGAAAGGAACATCACCCATCTGGCCTGCGGTCGTCCACAATTTCTGCGGGCAACCAATGTCTGGCCGAAACCGGCAGCGTCAGACCTCCTACGGCCCGCTAGTGGCGCCGCAGGTCTGATCATCAGGTCCAAGCGGACCCGATAACGGTAAACATCAATTTAACGGACAACAAAACCGCATTAGTCTGTAATCGGCTGCGGCGCTCTCAGGCGCAGTGGCCGCCCCCGGCTTCTGCTGGTCCTTGCGACCGGCTGAAGCCGCTCAGCCAGAGCTTCCTCCGCCCTGGCTTTTATGCGCGTGCAGATCTAGCCGTCACCGCGTGGCGGAGATGTTGGTGCGGTGTGCAGGGAGGCCGCGACAACCCATCGCTGGGCGCTCAACCGCCGGGTGATGTCGGTCAGTGCCGTGGGCGACACTGACTCGGACGTGACCGTCATTTCGTCGAAGTCGTGCTTCCTGCTGCAATGAACCGGGATGCGTTTCGCGTGCGCGGCGTGCTGACCCAGAGCCTGCCAGACCCGATTGATCCTTAGCTGGCCTGCCGCAGCCCGCACCGTGAGGCTCGACGGGGCGGCCCTGATTGGGTCCTGGTCTTGAGAGGTCATTTCAGTGGTTGTCAGCTCAACAGGTGCCCGTCGCCGAGCCTGTGGAAAATGCAGGTCAACATGGCGACCGAGACGAACGGGCAGGAGACGAATAGCGGTGTCAATGCCGGCGCCGCGTCACCTCCCATCTGTGACGATGGTCCATCCGCCTGAGCAGGCGTTCCCGTAGATGCTCGCGCCGATAGTGCCCCACGACCAGCGTGGCGGCGATTGCGAGCGCGAACGACCCAACGATCACGCCGATCCAGGATTCGATCATGGCAAACGCCCTGCCGACTTCGACTGTCTGTTACAGCTTCAGTGTAGGTGCTGATTATCCAGCATCGTATCAATTACCCGCTTTTCTTCAGCGCATCCGCAATCCGATCCAGTTGCACGAGTAACGCCGCAGTCCGCGCCGCGATGGACTCGGAAAGCGCCGGTGTAGCGAGCAACGCATCGATCCGCTTTCGCCAGTAATCGGGTTGCGCTACTGGATTTTTCCGATCCTTAATATCACCGTTCTGGATTAACCGATCGAGTTCAAGCACCATTTTCCGGATATGAAAAAACTCTTCCTGGTCGTGATCATCCGCCATGGTCCTTCACCTCCAGCCCTTATTGGTGTTTTGCGTTCGGCGTATTTTACAGAAATATTACATTGGCTTGACATGAAGGACGCCTGAATCGGCCTGAACTGTCGATATTGTGGCGGAAAAAAAGGAATATCGCTGTCCCGACGTCAACAATATCGACCCGTCCTTGCTGATTGATTATCTTGATTACCCGGCGCAGTTCATACCGCTTTATTGCCAATGAGAATCAATAACCAGCCCCGCGCAATGCGGGGGCGAAGCGATATACGAGTGATCTGATTCACAGTATTTTAACTTTCTTATTATGCGGCAATGGGAATCCTGGAACAGCTTCACTGATTGATGCAGCGGAAAGAGACCTGGGACTGGACGACAGGCTGATGAACCTGAACAGTTACGCGTCAGCCCAGACCTCTCCAAAGTAGTTCCTCCCGCACCGATGACGGGATGCGGGTGGCCTTCCCGCGACACGCCGCATTGCCACGCCTGCCCTCCTGCGGATAATACGAAGCAGATTTCTTTACCCGGTGGGCCATGAGACGGGACGACGTTCGGATGCAGACGCTGGGCGAAGAAGTGGCGAACACGCTCATTCACGCAACCGGACTGATACTCGTCGTCGTCATGGCGTTCATCGTCTGGCCGCTGCCACGCACCGCTTCGAACCGGGTGCCAATGCCGGCCGCCGCGGTCTATCTGTCGACGATGGTACTGCTGTACGCAACATCGGCCGTGTACCACGGGCTGCCGCCCGGTCGGGCCAAGCGACTCTGCATGAAGCTTGACTACTGCACGATCTATCTGTTTATCGCCGGTAGCTATACCCCTTTTGCGCTCGGCGTCCTGTCCGGACACGGAGGCACGGCACTGCTGCTCGTCATCTGGGCCCTGGCGGTAGCCGGCATCGCATTACAGGTCTTCGGCAAGCTCGCGCATCCGCTTCTGTCGACGGGGTTCTATCTCGCGATGGGATGGGCGGTGCTCGCCGTCGCATGGCCGTTATTCGCATTGCTGCCCACAGTGGGTCTGGTCTGGTTGCTGGCAGGCGCTGCCTGTTACACCGGCGGGGTCGCTTTTTTCCTGATGGATAGCCGGCTGAAGTTCGCCCATTCGATCTGGCATCTGTTCGTGCTGGCGGGTTCGGCCTGCCATTTCATCGCAATCGTTTGGTACGCCTAGAGCCGGTCGGAGTAGTGGGCGCCGGCTGGCGACCACTATGGGCATCGCTCGAAGCCGTTCATCCGGCCTTGCATCATCTGCTTGCGATGTGTCAGCTGCGACAGCCACAGCCGCAAGCGCGGATACCGCGGTCAACAGTGCGACGGCATCGACCGGTTTCTGGAGGAACAGATTGTGTAAATCAGGGGGGCCGGCAGGCGGCAGGCTCAAGGAAGAAGCCAGAATGATCGGCACGCTGGCCAGCACCGGATCCTTTCGGAAAATCCGGCATAGCTCGGGGCCGTCGATACCAGGCATGTCCCAGTCGGTCAGCAGCAGATCCGGCCGGCCGATGCGCGCCAGGGCCCAGGCCGAGCCACCGTCAGGTGCCCAGACGACCTCGAACCCGTTCATGCGAAGGACGGTGGTCCATGCCGCCGCCGTCAGCCTGTCATCGTCGACGAGGAGGATCAGAGGCCGTTGCTCCTGTTGGTCCACTTTTCCCGCCCCCGGTTTGTCTTGAACAGGAAGGAGCAGCAAAAATCACGCCGCGCCATGCGGAGCCATCGTGCCGCCTGACTGTTCTGCACCGGAGCGTTGATGCGCAGCGGCCGGCGCATCTCGAATCCGGATGGCACCCACGCCGCTTCCCCGCGAGAACGCACAGCGCGCGTAAGATGTATCTACACGCAGGCGGAAAGGTAGCTGTTGCCGGAAAATCAACCGTTCACGGCGACTGCCGCGCACAAACCATTTGCCCTGGACGGGGTTGAGCAATTTTGTCCGGGACAATGATGGCGTCGCCGCAGACAGCGTCTGGCCGCGACCGCTGGCCACTAATGAAGTGCCGCAGACTGGCGTCGGGGGTTGCATCATGATGCACGTTTTCCTGGCTAACAATCGCCATGAGCTGATAGAAAGATGCCGGGCTAAGGTCGCGCAACGGCCCGCGCGGGCGGCAACTGCGCAGCAACTCCAGAATGGGGTGCCGCTGTTCCTGGACCAGCTCATCAGGACGCTGCGGATGGAGCAGACATCGGAGCCGATGGACAGCCGCCGGATTTCGGGACCCTCGGGCGGTGGAGCGTCGTTATCGGAAATTGGCGAGTCAGCCGCACAGCACGGGCGCGAACTGCTGGCGCTCGGGTTCTCGGCAGATCAGGTCGTGCACGACTACGGCGACCTGTGCCAGGCCGTTACCGATCTCGCGTACGAGCGCGATGCGTCGTTTCAGATCGACGAATTTCGCACCCTCAACCGCTGTCTGGACAATGCAATAGCCGATGCGGTCACCGAATTCAGCTACCAGCGCGATTTTGCAGTGGCGGACAGACAGGCCATTGAAATGCATGAGCGGCTGGGATTCTTCGCCCACGAACTGCGTAACCTGCTTCAGACTGCCACGCTCGCGTTTACCGCCGCCAAAACCGGAAACTTAAGTCTGTCCGGCGCCACGGGGGCGGTGCTGGAGCGCAGCCTGGACGGGCTGCGCGATCTGATCGCGCATTCACTGGATGAGGTCCGGACGTCAGCAGGAATTTCCGTGCAATCCAGGAAGTTTTCCGTTGCCGATTTCATTGCGGAAGTCAAACGTGCCGCCGACCTTGCGGCCCAGGTTCACGGATGCATATTGAAGGTGTCCGCAGTGGACCCGCGACTCGCCGTCAGTGGAGACCGTGACCAGCTTTACTCGGCGGTCGGAAACCTGCTGCAGAACGCCTTCAAGTTCACACACCCTCACAGCGAGGTGACGCTGGACACGTATGCCGTGTCGGATCGCATCCTGATCGATGTGAGAGACCAGTGCGGCGGTCTGCCGCCCGGGGATGCAGAACGGATGTTCCTGCCGTTTACCCAGAATGGCGAGGACAGAACCGGACTGGGACTGTCCATCGCGCGGCGTAGTGTCGAGGCCAATAACGGGATGCTGAGCGTGCGCGATGTGCCAGGCAAAGGCTGCGTCTTCACGATCAGCCTGCCCCGGTATGCCATGACGGAAAGCTAGGCGCGAGCGCTGCCTGGCCGCCCTGTAAGTGCCACGTGATCACGGAAAATGTCCGGCTGCGATTGCAATCAGGATGCGAAACGACGCCGCGAAAAGCGGGGGAAGGAGCATCAAAAAGTAAACGGCCCGCGCAGACTTACCGCAGGGAAAACGGCGGCCTCGGATGTCGCCGACCGTCGATATGGGCTTTTGCATATTCAACGGCAAACATGCATGCCGCGCTCTCGGACGCGAAGTAACCAAGAATGCCAAATGTTTCGCGTCTGCCGTTCCGGTGCGTGACTATCGCGGTTGCGGCGTAGCCTGGGATGGAAATCGGGGCGAGAGGCATGATGGTCGATGCCTTGTATTCCACGGGATCAGCGTGCATGGCATGTCGCTCCTTGTCGTCGTTCGGCGGCCAACTGTGAGCCTCAATTATTTCATCCTAGGACGAATGTGTGACGATCAAAAGTGTGCAGCGCCGAATTGGCGGCAAGGGCGGTCGACGCGGCCGAGGTCAACCCCGCCCAACTCCGCAGTGGCGGCTAAGCCAGGTCGAGGGGAGAAGCCACCCACCAGAACCATCGGGTAACGAACAGGCAGCAAGCCCGTCCACGCTCACCGATGCGCAGCCTGTGAGGCCTGCCATTTGCTGCTCACTGCGTTGTCAGTCACGTCCTTTCAATGCAGCCGTACGAGGAGTAACGCCATGTTAGTCAGAGATGTGATGAAAGAGCCGGTTTGCGTTCAGGCGGAAGAAACGCTCGATGCTGCAGCCCGCAAGCTGAAGAAGGAAAATATCGGTGCCCTGCCCGTGTGCCTGAACAACAGGGTGATCGGAATGATTACCGACCGCGATATCACGATGCGCGGCGTCGCGGATGCCCGCGACGTCAGCAAGATGACCGTACGTGAGGCGATGTCGGCCGAGGTCCTCTTCTGCTTCGAGGATGATCGGGCCGAAGACGCCGAAACGATCATGCGTCAGAATCATGTGCAGCGTCTGGCCGTCCTCGACCGGGGAGACCAGCACCTCATCGGCATCATTTCACTGACTGCGTTAAGCGGCGGTGTCTCCGAACGACGGCCTTATGAGGTGATCTTCCATAAGACGTTCACTGATCATCGCGGCCACCCCCATCACAGTGAGTTGATGCGTATTACCGTGGCCAAAGGCACAAAAGCAGAGGCGATCAACACCGCCACCCGTCAGTTTGAAGAGATGAACAAGGTCAAAGCCTGGCATCAGCTCGCTGACGGATATGACGTCACGAGCGTCCATGTCGATGCGCGGGGCGCGACGGTTGAAGAACGCGAGCCGACTTCAGAGAGGGAAGCCCGGATACTGCGCCGGGCCCGCGAACTGTGGGAGCGCGCGGGTACCCCAGAAGGCCAGGACGAGCAGATCTGGGGACAGGCTGCCGGTGAGATCGATCGCGAGGACCACCCTCCGGACTGATGCGTCGCGAGACAATGAGCCTAAGCAGAGGGACCAGGTAGCCGCTATCGTACAGACGGCAGGGTTTCGTCCGATCCAGGCTGATCCCCGCTCCAGGAGGTCACCATGTACATCCAGCTCTCGCCCGGGGTCGTCCAGACTCTCAAGTCGCTCGACAGGATTCCGGGTTCCCAGGCGGAGACGTCGCGCCCTATGGTTAACTAACTACTGACCTGTTTCTTATGTGATTTCTTGCGGTCCGGCTCCGGTTTGATTTTTGTTACGCCGCCGATCGAGGGCGGATCGCTCGCCGGAAAGGTGTCCTCGACGGCCTTGTCGACGTTGGGTTCGCTCTTGTCGCTGTTCTGATGTTGTTCGGGATGGTAGATACGCATGATGGCCTCCGGTTGTGAGGGTTTGGGACGATCGTGTCCCGGAAATATCAGCAAGGTGCGTCCGTGCGGCAGAACCAGGCGATGCGGCTGGGACGTGCGGCACCGTCTCGGGCGTGAGTGCCGGCGAGTTTCATCACAGGCTCTGTTGTGCAAGGTAGATCCGGATCGTCAGGCCGGAGATCGTGCGCGGCTGGCGCGCACCATCGCGGCCGGGACGTTTCTTCAGCCCGGCGGTGAGTCGTAGTCGCGTCTTCGCAGGGCGGCCGTCCATACATGACGGGACCCCGCTGGCCATGTTTTCCAACCGCGACGAAGGCCCTACCTCAATCCGACATAGCCGAGCACGAACAGGACGATGACCACGGCTCCCACAAGCCAGACGATGTTGTACATGACGCTCTCCTTAAGTTCGACAGCCCCTTCACAGCCGCGCGACGTGTGGATTGCGACCAGCTGGCGAAACGTGCCGTGGCATCTGGCGTTCTGTCACAACAAGGACGTGCTACGTTGCGCCGGTGACCGGCTGTCCGCGAATGTCTTGGCTCGCGGGAACGACCCGGGAATCATTGGTGCGCGCAGGGTGTAACACGAGGTTCTCACCTGCGCCCCGGTACGTCTGTACGGTAGCGGTCAACGTCCTTCACCCGATGCGTCCCGATGCTCCTGCCCCATCGGATGGGCGAGTCAGTCAGGCGGGCACAAGGCGACCCTGAACATTAAACGGCGGTGTCGAACGAAGGCAGCAGCCTTATGGACTTTGACTGGGATGGGCATTGGACGGGGATCGGGGCCGGAGCGGACGAGCAGTTCGAGCGGTTCGAACGCTTCAAGGCTGGCTAGCCGCATCACCGGGTGCAAAATAAGCGCGATTACCCGAGAATATCCGGGCGTATTCAGATATCTGGGTTACTCACCTGATCCGAAAGGAACTGACCATGAACAAGCAGGAACTCATCGATGCAGTATCGGCCGTCACCGGCGACATCAAATCGGCCACGGCACAAGTCATCGACGCCTTTACCGAGATCGTGGGTGCCGCGTTGGCGAAGGGCGATACGGTGCAGTTGATTGGCTTCGGCTCGTTCGGCGTCGGCGCACGCGCCGCACGCACGGGGCGCAATCCCGCCACGGGCGAGGCAATGCACATTGCTGCCGCAAAAACCGTCAAGTTCACGGCAGGCAAGGCCTTCAAGGAGCGAGTGAACGCGTGACAGGCAGGCGCATCGTAATCGCAAAGGGGCTACCGTCGGGTAGCCCTTTGCATATCCAGCCCGGCCCGACCAGCTGTCTCGCGAGTACGACCTGAGGTGCCGTCAGGATTCGTGCGCGGTCACCCCGTTCGCGAGGGTTTCAATGCATCGTGCCAGGAAGGTAGAGATTGCAGCCGGGCATTCGGGTATTCGGGCGGTCATGCGGCACCTCCCCGATTGCCGGCGCGAAACGCAATGGGGCGCCGCCATAACCGGGGTCCGTCTTGCCACCGACATTGATCGTCGCGGTCGCAGCGACGGCCGCGTAAAGACCTGCGGCCGATTCCGCGCCAGAACCTGGCCCGCCCGGACGATTGTCATGTGTCGGGCGCGCTTCCTACAGAAAGCAGAACATCCCCACAACAGCAGCGGCCATCACGGCCGTCGCCAGCCAGCCGCCGATCCGCAGCGCGCCTGAAATGCGGAACGTCCCCATGATGTCTGGATTCGATGCCATCATCATCATGAGCACCATGATCGGGACTGAGGCGACGCCATTGATGACGGCACTCCAGAAAAGAGCCTTGATCGGATCAATCGAGGTGAAACCAAGGGAGAGGCCAACCACCGTAGCAAGAATGATGATTCCGTAAAACCGCTTGGCGAGCCTCGGTTCCAGCTCCAGGCTGTTTTTCCACTCGAACGTGCCTGCCATTGCATAGGCCGCAGAACCGGCCAGGACCGGTAGGGCAAGCAGCCCGGTGCCGATGATGCCAATACTGAACAGCAGGGACGCAAACTCACCGGCGATCGGCCTGAGCGCCGAGGCGGCTTGTGACGACGTCTGGATATCGGTAATGTGGTGCGCGTGCAGGGTCGCGGCCGTGGCGAGAACGATAAAGAATGCGATCAGGTTCGAAAATCCCATGCCGATCCACGTATCGAATTTGATCCGTTTCAGATTTGACGCGCCTTGAGACGGCGCATGCTTGAGCGCGCGCTGACCATGTCGTGCCAGCAGTTCCTCGACTTCCTGCGAGGCCTGCCAGAAAAACAGGTAGGGGCTGATTGTCGTGCCGAACACCGCGACGACGGTTGTGATGTAGTCGCCGTTCCACGACAGATGCGCAAACACGGTCCGGATTGCGACGGTCATCCATGGAATCTGGACGGCGAACACGACGCCGACGTAGGCAAACAGGACAAGCGTCAGCCATTTGAGAACGCGGACATAGTTTCGATACGGGACAAAAACCTGCAAAACGAGCGAAAGCAACGCCAGGCCGACCGTGTAAACATGCGTCGGTCCACCGATGACCAGATTGACGGCCGCGCCCATGGCCGAGAGGTCAGCCGCAATGTTGATCGTATTCGCCACGAGCAGGAGAATAACCGTGCCGTAGAGCAGCCACGCCGGATAGTGACGTCGAATATTGGTCGCCAGTCCGTGGCCGCTGACCCGACCGATCCTGGCGCTGATGACCTGGATGGCCACCATCAGCGGATAGGTCAGCAGGATCGTCCACAGGATGTCGTAGCCGAACGCTGCGCCTGCCTGCGAGTATGTTGCGATGCCGCTCGGGTCGTCGTCAGCCGCCCCGGTAATCAGACCGGGCCCTAACTTCTCGACCCACGAATTGACGTTGGTGTGCGGCGTTGACGACGGATCAATATCGGATTCCATACGGGCTCGATAGCATGGGCATTTGAACCGACGTTCGTTCGTCGCTGCCACGTCGTGGTCGACCTCACGTCACACCAAAAAGCTCCTCTGACCATAATGCATATTCAGGAATTCGCGAACCGCGTAAAGCCATGGATCAAACATCGGATCTGAGGCCAGATGAGGCTGCCCGAGCACCAACCGTCAGCTTTCGCACGAATTGGACGATTACTCGAATCCGCAACACACCTTGTGCGGGCATGGGTGCTCAACTTCCTGAACCGCGCTTGCATCATATGCGTGACGACCCTGTGTAGATCGCCTCGGAGGGCCGGATGTTTTTGCGCTCGCGCAACGCCGTGGTGTCCATTGCAACGGCTTCAGTCGTGTCTTCCCCGTCAGGAAGAACATCTCGGGAACGCGTTTCTGCGCAAGCCCGCGCCAGTAATCCGTCTCACGAAGCTCCTTCGGCAACTGCTGGTAGCAGGAAAAGGCCGGCCTTGCGGCCGGCGTTTCGAACAGGTGGCGAGGGCGTCCGGTTGGTTCGACACCCCGATCTTTGTGCAGGTGACCTAAAGATCGAGCGTCCGGCCTTCGACTGCGCCCCGGGTGGCCAGCCAGTAGGGCCGCTGGTTGTAGTACTCGTGCAGCGACGAACCCCACTGCGGGTCCGACATCGCGGGCCAATGGTCCTTGTCGAAGCCGGGCGCGCTCTTGATGCGCTCGGCGGTGATGTCGAGCCGGAAACACTTCTCGTTGGTGTCCAGGGTCAGCGCGCTCCACGGGATGGCGTAAAGGGTGTTGCCCATACCCAGGAACCCGCCGCTGGACAGGACGGCGTACGCAATCCGGCCGCCACGCACGTCAAGCATGATGTCGGAGATTTTCCCGATATCTTCGCCATCCGAAGTGATGACCTTGTCGCCGTCGAGCGTGGCTGCCGCCATCACATCCGGGCCGGGGCCTTCGCCAGTTCCGCCGCCGACAATCTTCGCGCCGCTGCCACCCGTTGCAGATTGGATGCTGGGGTCAAGTGTGGTCATGATGTTCTCCTCGTGAAAAGACCAGACCTTCTATCCAGCAACCGTCATGCCATGGGCGAACGCAGACACGGATTGGTGTGCGACAGTCAACGTTACCTTCGTGCGAGGCACACGGCAGGGTTGCCCATACTAAAAATGCGTTAATGCAGCTGTTTTTTCAGATCGGAAAGTTCGGCATGGACCGAGGTGACTGCACTTTTTACTTTCGCATTTACATTGGTTGCACGTTGACACGCCTGCTCTGCACGGTCGCCGACCTGCTCCAGGTCGTCTATCCATTGACGCATGCGATTTTCGTCTTTCGACTCCATTATTTTCTTTGCGCCTTCGGACTTCTTGTCCAGCTGATCAACGCAGTCCATAAGCTCCTTGGGCAGCGTGGCGTCGGCGTGACAGGCCTGCGAAGCTTTCTCGATGGTTTGCTCCAGGTGGGTGAAACGCTTCTGGATTTCGCTAGCTTGCAGCATGATGAAACTCCCCCTCGAAGGTTGTTCCAGGGTAAGTTGGGGCGCCGTTTTCCCGGATCCCAACGTGGTACCGTCAGTCCCGTCTGCCTGAGCCAGCTGGCATAATGCTGCGCCGCGGTTCCCAGCCAGTCGACGGGTGGCGGCCTGTTTACTATAGAACTCTCCACTGCAATCAGACAGGTCCCATTCGCTGCGCGCGTGGCGGAAGCGCGCGGGAAGAGGTCACCCGTTTCCCAGACTGTTGAAGAAGTTCGCCAAGGTGCTGTTTGTCTGGAACCGTACAGGTTGCAGCGCCGTGCGCTGCACCGACCGATCCGACCCGGGACCATCTGGACCGCAGCGATCGGGCGATAGTGGCGCATCGAGGTCGGAGGCGTCATGGGGTGATCTCAGGACACGCATTTCCTTGTGTGCGCGTCAGTCGCCGCGTGTATCGAACGTGCCGCGTTGCAAAAACCGGTTGCTACATCGCCGTTCGATGTATTCGCTGTGGAGACGGACGGCAGGATCAATCACACGATGGAACAGGGCAGCGGTGGACGGCGACAATGAACTTGTCCGGCGCATTGACTCATCAGAATTGCAACTCGCGCTGACCTGTTGCCTCACGTAGTTTGCTACCCGTCGGATTGTCCGGCGGGAGCGGCTGAGGTGACGAGGCAAATCAGCATGACGACACGCAAGGAGTTGGTCGCAGCATTGAAATTGCGGTATGGCAGCGCGGGTCTTGCCGTCGTGAAAGCGGTCGCCGAGTCGCATGGCGGCACGGTGTCGACTACCAGTGCCGGCCCCGGTACGGGCAGCGAATTCACGCTCCGGCTGTCGATCGTGCTGGAACGGCGCATGGCTGGCGAGCCGGTGTGATGGCGGCTATGCAGCCACCCGTTTCAGTCTGCAGCCGCAGCTTGCCTGCCGTGGAGCGGCACACTTTCTTTCAACTGAAAGAATTGCCACCGAAGACACATCCAGCCATGGCTGGCAGCCGTTACAGCGCGCCGCGATGTGCCACCGTGGCGCGCGAACTATAATTTCAAGAGGGTTCAGTCAGACTCGGCGTTCATAGGACGCCGCTGCACGCTGCGCCGCAGGGCATTCTCGCCAATTCGTCTGAGGCGTTCACGTATCCGCCCTTGATACCTGATATGTTTAAGAACAATCCGGCGAAACAGTACGGTTTCTGGACAGGATGTCGGGGAGCGAGACATGGAAAACGAGCAACATTCCAGAGAAAACCACCTGCTTTCGGTTCTGCCCGAAGCAGAGCGGGCGCGCGTGGCGCCGCATCTCATACCGGTTGAAATGCCACTGGGGCAGGTCGTGTACGAGTCAGGCGATCGCCTTGATCACGTCTATTTTCCGACAACGTCCATCGTATCGTTGCTCTATGTGATGGAGGATGGCGCGTCCGCCGAGATTGCGATCGTGGGCAACGAAGGGATCATCGGTATTGCGCTCTTCATGGGCGGTGAAACGACGCCAAACCGGGCAATCGTGCAAAGCGCAGGCCAGGCGTATCGACTGGACGCGCGCATCCTGAAAGAGGAATTTCATCGCGCCGGCCCGGTTCAGCGGTTATTGCTGCGCTATACCCAGGCATTGATCACCCAGATGGCCCAGACCGCCGTCTGCAACCGGCATCATTCGATCGACCAGCAGTTGTGCCGCTGGCTGCTGCTCAGCATGGACCGCCTGCCGTCAAACGAGCTGAAGATGACGCAGGAACTGATCGCCAACATGCTTGGCGTGCGGAGATCCGGCGTGACGGAGGCGGCGCTGAAACTGCAGGACGCGGGGCTGATCCGCTACGGTCATGGCCACATCGAGGTACTGGATCGACCGGGGCTCGAAAAGCGCGTGTGCGAATGCTACGGCGTGGTGAAGCGGGAGTTCGACCGGCTGTTGCCTGATCTGAAGGCGCTATAAGAAGCGCGTCATTCGTGCACGGCGCGGATCGCTCAATGACTCGCGCCCTGCCCATGTCGTCGAGTGCGGCAGGGGCTTTGCTGCACAGGCGAGTAGCGAAGAGTCGGCGGCATGCCCCTGCGGTAGTCTGGGGGATACGGCTAGCACTGTTTACTAGGGCGCGCACGCAGTTGAACCCTGGCGTGAAACAGAGAAATCTTCGCACGCGAGCGGACCGCCGCAGAACAGAATACGGTGCTTTGACGGTGTGTTGCAGAGCGTCATCTGGATCGAGCCGAACGATTTCGCGGTCGGCCAGAGCGCACTCGGAGCGACACCGGCAACGGCCGCCGGGGCCGTACGCAGGCACGCGGTGTTCGCGTACGCGGGGCGACAATCGGGATATCTCGATGTACACCACCGTACCGACTGCGTGGCGAATCAAGGTCACCCTCACTCTACCGGGCAGGCCTGTCCTGAGTAGTGCGGATACCCGCTTGCAGCAAATTGAACGTTGCGGAGATGCCTCGCGAAAGGCGTGAAGATTCAGCGCACCTGGCGAGAGAGCGGCGACGGGCTGGTCGAAACGCGCAGTCGAAAGGAGAAGTTCCATGTTGGGAACAATATTGATAGTCGTGCTGGTGCTCGTGTTGCTCGGTGCGATACCGACCTGGCCGCACAGCCGTTCGTGGGGTTACATGCCCAGCGGCCTGTTAGGCGTTGTGCTGGTCGTCGTGCTCGTGTTGCTGCTACTGGGCAGGATATAAGCTCAAAATTCCTGTCTGGATGATCCCGTCGCGGGCACCCGTTGCAGGGCCGTCCCATCAGCAAACGAGCGGCCGGCACGCGTCGATACGTTCGGTCATCCGTCACTTTCAAGGAGCAATGTCATGAACAAGGAGCAGCTGAAAGGCCGTGTCAAGGAAGCAAGTGGAAAACTGAAGGAAGTAGTCGGCAAAGCCACGGGAAATAAAACGACCAGGCTGAAGGGAGCGGTCGAACAGGTCGTCGGCAAGATCCAAGCCGCGTACGGCGATGCGAAAGAGCAACTCAGGAAGCAGCCGTAGGGTGTTCCGCGGACGGGTTCTGAAGCGCTACGCAGTGGGAAAAAGTGCTCCCGTGACGCATTCCGGACGTATGCATCTGAACCGCGGAGGTGTCTCATGAAACGGGTAATCGCTCTGGTATCGACGGCTGTGCTCGCAATGGCTGTGACCGCTGGAACGCTCCAGGCCCAGGGAACGCCACAATCCATCACGGAGAAGCGCGTTGATGTGGTCCAGGTGTCGACCGGGTATCGAGCGTCAAAGATCACCGGATCGCCCGTTTATGACCGCAACAGGGACAAGATCGGAACGATTGACGATCTGATCGTCAGTCCAACCGATCGGGCTTCCTACGTCATCCTCTTGGTGTGAGGATTTCTCGGTATGGGAACCCATCTCGTCGCGGTACCGTTTAGCAGCCTTCAGTTCGTCGATAAGCAACTGCGGCTGCCGGACGCGACCATTGAGTCCCTGAAGGCATTGCCCGAGTTCAAATACGCGCCTGACTAGCCGGTGCCGTCGGCCATGACTACGCCTGAGCGACGCCCGAAAATGAGAGCCGAACATAGCGAACCGGTGCTCAAGTGCATCACCGGTCTGATGACGCGGCCCCCGCACCTCGTCACACCCGGCGGCCTGCGAGACAAGGCGCGTCGTTACCGCGCCCGGCCGTGGCCGAAGCTCACCCGCCACATGGGGAATGGAGGGGGGCGAGTGGACATCGATCCGTGCGAGAGCGCGATCCGCTCATCCGAGGCAAGGCGGAGTGGACTGTTCGCGGACACAGTCGAAGGCGCAAAGGCGCGTGCCAACCTGAACCCGCTGATCGAAGCGTGCAAGATGAACGGTGTCGAGCCGTATCGCTGTCTCGTCACGTTGTGCCGCGCATTGCCGCTCACCACGATCGCCGACAACTACGAGGGATTGGTGCCGTGGCTACTCGATCTCGCGTGAAGACCGCTTACAGACCGACGCCCGCAAGTGGGCGCCAGGCAGCACTAATTGCGCTCCGGAACCTGAAGATGGCGCGGTCAGCACACGCCTATGTCCGGGGCAATACCGTCAGATTTTACGAATGGCTTGAAAGCCTGGAGAGCCACACGTTACCGGAAGGACCTCCCGTCTGGATTTGCGGCGACTGTCACGTAGGCAATCTGGGGCCCATCGCGAACGCACGGGGACACGTCGAGATACAGATTCGCGACCTCGACCAAACGGTTGTCGGCAACCCGGTCCATGACCTCATCCGCCTCGGATTGTCGCTGGTTACCGCCGCCCGCGGCTCTGATTTGTCGGGCGTGATTATCGCGACCATGATTGAAATGATGATGGAGGGCTACGAGCGCGCTTTCGACAAGGCGTGTGAGGATGCAGACGGAACCATTGAAAGTCCGGAGTGCGCCCGGGTAATGATGAGACAGGCATGGAAGCGGACGTGGAAAAATCTGGCCAGGGAACGCATCGAGAACACTAAGCCCACGATTCCTTTAGGCAAGACATTCTGGCCCTTGTCCCGGGACGAAAAACGCGCGGTCAAGCAGCTGTTTGCCGATGAGGTCGTTGCACGCCTGGCCACCTTATTGCGTTCGCGCGACGAAGGCGCGTCGGTCGAGGTGCTTGATGCAGCTTATTGGGTAAAAGGCTGCAGTTCACTTGGCCGCTTGCGCGTTGCGTTACTTCTCGAGGTCGGACGTGACTCTTCCCGCGAGGATGACCTTTGTCCGATGGACATCAAGGAGGCCATCCAGGCCGCTGCTCCTCGATACCCGGCGGTCAGGATGCCGCGAGACAACGGCCAACGCATCGTCGAGGGAGCTCGCCACCTGGCGCCATTCCTGGGCGAACGCATGCGCGCGTCACGCTTTCTCGACCGGTCGGTGTTCCTGCGCGAACTGCTTCCTCAAGACCTGAAAGTGGAAATCAACCAACTCGCTCGTGATGAAGCAATGAAAGTCGCACGATTCCTGGCGCTGGTCGTCGGAAAGGCCCATGCCATGCAAATGGACGCGTCAACGCGCGAGAGCTGGCGGGTGGAGCTGCAGTGCAATCGTTCAAAAACGCTCGATGCGCCCTCCTGGCTGTGGGCCAGCATCGTCGAACTTGTGAGCAGGCACGAACTGGGCTATCTTGAGCACTGCCGCAGATATGCAATGGACTCCGCGGCAAGATAGGACGGGCGCAGCCCAGCACTACAGATCGGCATGGCGACCGCCCCTCTGCGTGATGACCGCGCGTGCCGCCTGACGCGATCATCACCCGGGGACCGTGCTGCCGGTTCGGTCCCCACTGACTCTCTCCTACCCCACCGCATGGCGCGAACTTCCAGTCGGTCCGTATGAACGATGGCCCCACTAGCTAATGACGCCGCGATCATTGCTCAGTCGAAGCACGCCGCGATCACACTGACCCTGGCGGCTTTGTCCACGGCGCGAACAGGCCGTAGTGTCGCACTTTCCTCACCAGTATCCGTCCCTGCCATGAAACTCGTGGAGTCTCTTTTCGTAATCGCGGTTGAGCGGAACGGAGTCGTCGTACTCGGGGCTATTCTTGATTGCGTCGCGACTGAGTCTGGTAGAAACAGTCGAGCCAACCCAGTCGATCAGGTCGATCCACCGCGTTGCCACCAGCACCTCCTTGCCACCGGGCCACCAGTTTCGAGTATCGACGGTCAGATAACGAATGGCCCACGCAACATCGTCGAAGATGAAACCGGAGACATGGCCTATGCTGCCATCGGCCACCTCGATGTGATAGCCCTCTACGGCATTTGTGCTGTGCAGATGGACATCCACCGGCGCCTGATGTGCGTCCGGGTCGGGGCGCGGGAGTGCCTCCGATGCTGGGTCTGGCGGCACGTCCTTTATTCGAATGCGGGGGAGGAGCCCATCCCCCACAGGTTTAAACCACCCCAGTACGTCGGATAGCCGTAGTAAAGGAGGTACTCGGTTTCGTGCTGACGCGACACCGGCTTATGCGTATCGATGTTCGGACTATCCCGCACCTGTTGCCGCGTAAGATACACGTGGACGGTGCCTGATTCCCGGTCCATGTGTTTGACCGAATACGGTGAGATCAGTACCTGCCGCTCACGCATCCAGTTTCCCGTGTCGACCACGAGATAGCGCACGCCCCAGGCTTCGTCGTCGAAATAAACATCATCGACACTTCCGATATCGCCGTCACGTGCCGCGACGGTGCATCCATGAAGACTCTTTATGCTTCGCAACATGTTCGATACTCCTTCTCTGCTTCCGGCGGTCAATGCGCCCGCTCGCTTCCAATGTTGCGGGTGCAGGGATCTTGCCCGGTGCTTGTCATTCGTCTCAGTGCTGCGCTCCTGAGTGATAGACGCCCTTGATGACCCGAAATCGCCGTTGAAAGAGACCGATGTTCGCAACGAGCTGTTTTCATGGGCGGCTTCGGGTCAGTGGAGATGTCCCCCGAACAGCCCGAGCAGCCCGATGACGATCAGGTAGATCGCAACGATGTAATTCAACAGGCGCGGCACAACGAGAATCAGAATGCCGGCGATCAGCGACACCAGCGGGCCCGCGTTCGTGAGAATGTGCATGCCTCCTCCGTAGGATTGAAAACGATAAATAGGTACAACCCTGCGCCTCCTGCGTCGCTCGTTACAGCGAATTGAGCCTGGTGACCTTCGTACCCTCGAGCGTGACCCCGGCCATCAACCCGCTGTTCGTGAGCACGAACGCTTCGACGGGCGCGGTCGCGGTGGTGGTGTCAACATTGCCGTTCGCGCCGACTTTCAGGACCGCCACTGACGCATCGCCGCCCACCGACCAGCCTTCGCTATTCCGGAACCGGTCGAGTGCGTCTTCAGTCATGAACAGGAAAATGATGGCTTTCGATTGTGCGCCGATCTGCAGCCCGATTGAACCGGTCGTGGTGCTGTAGTAGCCGACCGTGCTGCCGCCGACGCGCAGCGAGCCGTCGCCATACTGGCCGCCAACCCCGAAGCCGGCCGAGATGACCGACGGGAACACCAGTACACCACGAGCCTTGCCGACGAGTTCACGCGAGCCATTGGCAATCGCGTGCAAGGGTCGAGTCGACGCCCGCGTCGATGGTGTGACGCTTGTCGGTCTGGTGGCCACTGGCGTCGGATGTTCCGGTCGTCGTGCAGCCCGAGACCGCGAGGCCAATTGCCAGGATCGATCCCGGCGTACCCCATATGAATGTTCGTCGTAGCATGATTCTCCCCAGGTTGTTCCTGGATGTCCCTGACACTACGCGCAGGCGGCAGCGGATGCGGTACGACAGCGTACAAAACCGCGAAATAGGTCTCGATGAATAAATGTTGTTTGACGCGCAACACGCGCATCGCTTTCCGGTCCTTTTCGGGCATCGGGGCACGTTGTTGCTTTTGCCAGCAGACAATTTTCGACCAATGGCGCAGACCAGATTCCGCTTCTGAAGACACGTCGGCCGACTTTGGTATCGCGTCGCGTGTGTTTCTCCGGGCAACCGCTCCGGATGTGCGCCTGCTTCAAGACCTGCAGGATCGCCTGGCATCACACTGCGCGGCGCGCGAGCATTCTTCTGATCTGGCCGATTGCATAGGCAGGATTCAGATTTTTCGGGCAGATGTCTGTGCAGTTCAGAATGATGCGGCAACGAAAGAGTCAGTACGGATCTTCGAGCTCGTCCAGTCGCGCTTCCGTGGCCATATCGCGCGAATCGACGTCGACATCGAGCAGCCGCACCGGCGTCGCACCACTGCGGCTCGGGTCGTAACCGCCGGGTGCAAACGCTGCTCGACAATGTCGCGCAGAGCGCGCCGGTCGGGTCAGAAGCGGCCGTCGCGGCACTAAAGTCGGCCATCACGGCCACCAGTATGCTGTACGAAACGGTCCAGCGGGCCACCCGGCAAGCGGTCCAAGTCGCCGGAAGCAACTTCAACGTGGCGACCGCCGCTGCAACGAAAGCGACCCAACGTGCCGTCGAGCAGGCGTCGCGGGCCGCGAAGAAATAACGAGGAACATGGCCGGCCGTTTTCGTCGTCGCGACACGACGGAGCCAACGGGTCGCTCACGGCACCCCGCCTGCAGGCGACTGGCGGTGGGGGCCCTCACCGGACCTCTTTGACCATTGCCCCCGTGGAGGAGATTGGATCATGTCAAAGCAGCTGGTCGTGGTGACGGGCGGAATGGGTGGACTCGGCGAAGCCATCAGCGTCAAGAGTCCATGACGCGGGTTACACGGTGGTGGTCACCCCCAACCGAACAATGCCGGCGTCGAGCGCTGGCTCGCACGGATGGCCGCGGATGATCGTCCATTGCACGCCTATGCAGTCGACGTCGCCGCCTATGACTTCTGTCAGCGCTGCGCGCAGAAAGTCATGAACGTCGGCCCGGTCGACATCCTGCTCAACAACGCGGGCAGTACATGAGACGCAAGCTTCAGGAAGCTGCACAGGGTCAACTGGGGTGCGGTGATCCGGACCAACGATCAAAGCCGGCCAATTGTTGCTTGCCGGCGAGACAATCGAGCGCGTTGCCGATCAAGTCGGCATTACCACGCAGACATGCCGCTATCAGCAGCGATTGCGCAAAGCGCCCAGGCACGTATCTGTGCCGATGGCAACGGACGCGCTGGACGAGTTGATGCGAGCGGACGGAGCCGGAATGGGATCCCGCATGTCATTGGGCTGCAGGTAATAGACGACCGGCTTCCGGTGCGGGGACCACCCCGGAAGCGGGCATACTCACGCCCGGCGCATGCATCCGGAAGAAAAGTTCCTCCTGCCACGGTGCCGCATGAGTTTCGAGCCGCGAGTTTTACGTGGGTTGGACGCCGTCGCTGGTCCGCGTTTCGCTTACAATAAGATTCATGCCGAGTGCCCGTGCTGGCCCCGATGGGCTCACGGTACCCATGCGTATCCGGCTCGCCACCGCTGCCGGCACCAGGAACCTGTCGAAGGGGACAACATGATGCGATTCATCGCTCTGTTTCTGATCGTCGCCACCGCGCTCCTCGCGGGCTGCAACACCGTTGCGGGCGCGGGCGAGGACATATCGAAAGGCGGCCAGGCCATCCATAACTCGGCCGAGCAAGCCAAATAGACGACGCTGGCGCCACTCGCCAGCCGTTCGACACCGCGCTGCACCGGCGAGCGCCCCGGCACGCATGAGTCGGGCGTGATGGAGTCGCCAGTTCCACGGCCGACATTGACGACGTTGTTACCCTTTCGACAAGTTCGTGGACTTGATCCGACGTCGCTTTGCCGATGTCGCCCGCAGGGTTTTCAGCAATTGCGAAACCTCGCTGCGGCTGGCAGCGACAGACGTGTGCTGAACCAAAGCCGCAACTGACGTGACCAAACGGACATTCGTGCTACGAGATCACGAGCGCACTGTGTGCCAAGTGGCAACACTCACGCGTAGGGGGAAAACCAGGTCGCCTGCGGCGAATGACCAGTACCTTGGCGCTATCTCACGGTGCGCATGCGGCGCTTGCCTTGAGTCAGCCACTCGGGATCGAAGTCCAATTTCATCCCTCGCCGCGATGAGCCCAGTTCGTCGGACGATATCGGCAGACGGCTGCGGTTGAAGGCCAGCGCGCGCGTGGCATTGACACATGCTCAGCACATTCGCCTTTTTGAAAACGCAGCCGTCCCACAGACCTCAAGAATGACCGGCATCATGGCGCTGCTGAAACGGATCGGACACTGTTGTCTGCTCGATTCTCCAAACGCCTCTCTGCCGGGAGGCCATCATGGGATTCGCACATGCCAGAAAGCTGCAGGCGTTGGTTCAAACTGCCGGGCAGGCGGGCGGCTATGTTCGGGTGATTACGCTCCCTGAACCTTACCTCCAGCGAACTCAGGAGATCGATTGTTTCTGGGGAGAATTCCACGACAGCCGCCGCCGCAAAAGATGCGGGCGACGTGCGTCTGATGGCAGAAGAAAAACAGGCCAACCTATTGATTTGCCCGTCTTGCGCCGTGCCGGAACCGGAGGTCTTCATGCAACGAACGGTCGAATATCGCGGATTCGAAATTCACGTTGATCTGCTGTCCACGTCGAAGGACATGTTCGACGTCTGGTTCCGTATCGAAGGACCCATCAAGCCTTCCGGCGTAGCAGCGCTTGGCGAGCGCATCAAGATCCGGGGCGGACCGTTTTCCCGTCGCTGGGCCTACCTTGTTGCGGAGATCGCCGGCCAGGCCGCTATCGATGTAATCCTTGGCCCCGCTGAGTAGACGCAAACTGCGGATCGTGTTGTACCTCGCAGTGAGGGCCTTGCACGCGCCGCGTGTGCTGCCCTCGTCGCGCACCACGACTCCCCGAAAACCACGACAGAGGCGATCATGGCCGGCATCCAGGATGGCGTAATCAGGCCGTTCTGTTCGGCTTGACGACCACTCGATCGCCTGCGCGGTTCTGCGTTGCGCGCTGCTTGCTGTGCCCGGGTGCGCGACGCAGCCGCAGCCCATCCCGCCAGCTGTCCACATCGAGACCGTCGAGGTGAAAACACAGGTTCCTGTGCCGTGCATCGACAGGAAAAGGCAATCGCGACAACTATCAGCAGCGGTCGATTTCGTTCGAAGAATCTCATGCTACGATTCCTCAAAACAATTCGTCGGAGACATATATGCAGCCTTGCAATGCCTGCCGCGAACTGGTTGGAAAGCCATCGAGTGTGTCGCCACACGGCGACCTCGCCGCTTCAGGTATCAGTGCGTTCGGTCCGCTGGGCAACATGACTAAGGTCAGCAGCAATTGGAACTGCACAGTCTGCGGCAACTGGATGTACCAGAACACGGCGGATGGACATCCGCCGAACGAATGGGCTATTGGCGAGCGACCGGCAGACTGGCCGGCAAAATGACGGTCATGCACTTTGCGTGGTTTTGTCGCATCAAGGCGGCAGGATAGAATTCGGGGCTGACAAAATATGCTTTGGCAGGCCGATCAAGAAGACGCAAACGCCGCGAAAGAGCCTTGCACCAGGCATTGCCCGGGTGCTGAAGCGCCTGCACTATCCGCTCGAGGTGATGTTGCTATGCGTACGGTGGTACGTCGCCTACTCGCTCAGCTTACGTAATCTGGAGGAGATGATGGGGTATGAACAAGGTAGAGCGTTTATCCTCTGCAGAGCATAAGCGCTCTACCTTGTTCATACCCCAGCCACGGTCGGATTCAACGTCTTCATCGAGCTTTCTGTCGTTCATCTTGTTCCGCACATCATAGCGGACTGCGTTATTGCGACAGAGCCCCATAGGAAGCCTGCGACGCCAACGTTTTGCATCGCAGAATAAAAAGAAGGGGGCTCGACATAGCCCTTGATAATCACATCGCCCCTTTATCGAGGGTTGGCCGGGTGGAGGACGCGAAAACTCCAACGCAGATAGCGCTCGAACGCTTCCAGCGAGATGGCTTGATCAGCCTGGCATCGAACCGCGCGGCGTGATGCGCCGTGTGGAATCCGGAGCTTCCGGTGATCGCAATGATCCGGCTGCCGTAAAGTACCATGTGTTGTCGCAATGCGGCGCACTCGTCGGTGCCATCCATGTCCCGCAGCGACATGTCGAGAAACACGCGTTCCGGCATTTCGCGCTCCGCGATCTGAAGCGCATCGCCCCCGTGTACGCGAAGAAGGGCTGATGACCAGCGCTGGTGACGATGTCGGCCAGCGTGTCGGCGGTGTCCTCGTGGTCGTCGACGAGCGGGACTTTCATGTTTTGGCGATCCGGATATAGATCAGGAGTGCTATACATTTCAGAAAACTCGAACCAGCGCGCTCCGGCAGGGGCGTGCGGGTTCAGCAGGCAAAGCCTACGCCGCAACCACGCAGTTGTGGCCTTCATGTTTCGCGCGATAGGGCCGTTCGTCGGCGAATTTGCACAAACCGATGAGGCTATACACTGCGGCTGCTCGCTTCCCACCCGTATCGAAACCCAGGAGCATATGTTCCGTCGCCCGATTGCGCACGCCCTCACACCTCGCCATCCATTCTTTGGCGTTTCTCTCCAGCTTCGGCCTGACAACACTTCGCGATCGACCCTCCAGCCTTGCAACGGCTTTGCGGGCCTCATTGGTCGCTCTCTGGGCGTCAGCGCTGCGCTTGGCGCGTCTCCCAGCCCGTCGACGGCCTGCGTCCACTACCGTACAAACAGATTTGACGGGTTGCGATATGATGTTCTCGAGGGCTCGCTTTAAGCCTTCGGAACGAGCCGCTAAGGTCGCCGCCAGCTTCCGCCGACCGATCACAAAATCCAGGGAGGAGAGATGCTCAGGTTGGCGCTGTGGGCCATATTGGCCGTGCCGGTTTTTCTGGTTGGCCAGCTTGTCGTATTAGCCCTGCTTCTCATCATCGTAACTCTGAACTGCCTCGATAGACTCACGGCACCGCACGCTAAGCGGATCTCTGGCGCCGCTTCGAAGGAGTGACGTCGCGAGAGACTGGTGCGCCAACTTGTGCCACGGGCAATATGCCGCGGTCGTCTATTGCGGTGGAGGGATTGAGGTGGCGCTTAAGTCTGGCCGATGAACGCGCCCACAATCGTACAGGCAGATTTGTCGCCCTCGCAGTATGGTTGTTTTCAGGCCGACAGCGGCTCTCGAGCCGTGCGTTCAGGCCGCATCAACCCCTTAATGAGCGACCTTTTTTGTACAGCAAGGCAGTACGAAAATGAACCTTTTCGGTCGCGCTTGCTGGCTAGGACCGGCTCTGCCTCTCGGCGATGCGCGTCACTAAAGCGACGACCAATCAGTGACGAGCCTTCGTCCCCAGGTTGGGACCGGCTGGAGAACGTGGATGCCAGCGCCAAACGGGCCTGCGCGCTGTCGTGAATGATCGGCACCGCGCCACGAATGCCAGAGACAGGCGCTCCATGTCCGAAATCAATACCACCCCGTACGGCCCGGTCGATGCTGCTGCTCTGCGAGCGGTGGAATCGACGTTCGAAACCACGCAACTGTTTGCGGCTGTCGATTCGCTTGACGTATTGCGCGCCCCTCGTTGCCCTCCAGTTTGATGGGGAACATTACCCGCGCCGTTTCGTATGTGTGAAACCGCACGCCTGCCTTCAACTTTCTCTGCGCGCCGAGCCTGGATAGCTCATATGCTGACCAGATGGCCCGACCACTGATATTTTCAATCCGCTCAGCCTGACGAGAACGTCCATGAAAAAGATATTTGCTCCCCGGATGTCCGCGGTCGCGCTACTTGCCGCCGCTGGCATCGCCCTGATCCCAGCCCTCACACAAGCCGAGGATGGCGCCCGCATTGCCGGGCAGATTTGCTCTGGCTGCCACGGCGTACACGGGCGCAGCGAATCGCCGATGTTTCCGAAGCTCAACGCCCAGACACCTGAATACATCGAAGCCCAGCTCAAGGGATTCCACGAACACGCGCGTGGCGAAACCGCTGCCCGCGATTACATGTGGGGCATGGCCGCACTGCTGGACGAGGCAGCCGTCAAATCGCTGGCCGATTACTACTCGCATCAGGCCGCAACCCGGGGCGCGGCGGGTGACCCCACCTTGATGGCCAAGGGGCAGGAAATCTTCGAACACGGCGTGCCGGACAAGGGCGTGCCGGCTTGCGCTTCATGCCACGGCGCGCAGGCCCAGGGGGCCGGTACGTTTCCGCGCCTCGCAGGGCAGCATCAGGAGTATCTGCTGCATCAGATCGAGGTTTTCCAGAACGGTACCCGCGGCAACGCGCCCGTGATGACCGCCGTCGCGCATACGTTGAGCGCCGACCAGGCCAAGGCGGTTGCGGCCTATCTGCAATCCAGATAAGCAGTTGCCAATTTATGCGGTCGACGGGCGCTGACCCCATGCGCCACCCTGTCCGCACAGCCGTTGATCTCCATCAAGGCTGTGGCGTTAGTGCGCTTTGATGTCGAGCGGAGGATGACTAGCATTAAGGTATCGGTGCAGCTTCCTGCTCATGCCACGGGCGTGAAGCTGCAAATCGATTCGCCAATGCTTTTCGTGTACTGCTGCGGAGTTTGATATGCAGTCTCTGGGACCACGTAATGCCATAACCGTCATCCTTCATGAACACGAGCAGATGTCGACCGTTATGGGGGCATGCGGCGCTTTGTGGGTCTGCTGGCAGCAGGTACGCCCGCTCCGGGCCTCATGGTGTTACGGGCGATGCTTTATTACATCCGCGAGTACCCTCAGCAGGTGCACCATACTAAAGAGGATCGTTACCTGTTCACGCCGCTGCGGGATCGGACAGATGAGTTTGACTATGTCCTTGCGGAACTGGAGTCACAGCACGCTCGAGGTGACATGAAGTTGAGAAATATCGAGCACGCGCTGACCCGGTATGAACT
Organism: Paraburkholderia sp. GAS334; assembly: GCF_050436625.1. Taxonomy (NCBI): domain Bacteria; kingdom Pseudomonadati; phylum Pseudomonadota; class Betaproteobacteria; order Burkholderiales; family Burkholderiaceae; genus Paraburkholderia; species Paraburkholderia sp. GAS334. Next base: position 78,734 of record NZ_JBNDMO010000018.1, read on the forward strand.
GAAGGGTGCCCCTGCACTTCGGGAGCTACGAGCCGTGGTGGATGAATATGCAGAGTTCTATGCAGACCACCGGTGAATGGAAGAGACGTTGATTTTGCCGGCCGCCAGACGTCTTCTGACAAAGGAAGACTGGGCGGAGGTCGACGCCGCCTTTGGAGCAAATCGCGATCCATTCGTCGGGGTAAAACTTGAAGACGATCTCGGCAAATTATTCTCGATGATCGTCAATACGATCCCGGAGACGGAAAGTTAGCAGTTCGGTTGCGCTTTTCGACGGGCGGCCGGTCACGTGATGCAAATGCGGATCAGCGGGATCCGTGGCCGCGTAATTGAACAAAGAGTTCTTTTGAGCACCAAACGCCGACGCGGGAGGGGATACGCAAGATGCTCGTCACTTTCACCTGGAACTGCGGCACGCAAGCGTGCCGACTTATGTTGCCAGTTACCTCTTTCCGATCCTGTTGCTGGCGTATGAGGTGCATAGGGTGGGCAGGTGGGTCTTCGACTACGGGATGAACTTCGCGAACTTCAGGTTCATGGGCTACGAGTTTCTGCTGATGCTTGTGTTCGTTGCGCTCCAGGTCGTCTTTGAAGGCATTTTCCTGATTGGGGCGTGGATGAGCCGGGATCACGATTTCGAACATCGGGTCGCGAATCTCCTCGCAGGCCTCGGCTGTTCGCTAGTCGTCATCGGTTTCGACCTGGCTTTGCAGTACGCGCTGTAGCGCGAGTTCTGCGGGGTCGGCCAGGTCCGCTTTCAGCAACGCCGACTGTCTCGTTATGGTCGACCAGAGGCTGTCGTGCCTGCCCGAATTGAATAGCCGTGTGGGTGTCTGGCTCCCGCATCACACATCAGTTGATCAGAACTTGTACTCCGGATTCTTTGGATCGAATACCGAGTCGTCGAAATGTTTCGGCGTCACCTCCGTGAACGAAAACTTCTCCAAGAGTTCCTTATCGTTGTCCCACGCTTCGCTCGTGCGAAAAAAAGGTTGCCGCAAGTCGAGGCCGAGCCGCTCCTTCTTTGCATAGAAGTCGGGCCGACCGGTAGGTGTTTCCCACGTGAACGCCACTACGCGCGCACCATGATCGTTCAGCACCTCGATCTCCGAGGGCTTCTCGACGCCGGCCGCGCGATACTTCTTCAGTTCAGCCAGAAACAGATCCGTGAAATAGTCTATACCCAGTTCACGCACGGTATGGTTCGACTGCGCCTTGACGCGAGCGCCATCGATTGGTACCCACAACGACACGAGGTTGAGGATCCCACCCGGATGCGCGTAAAGCTGATCCGGGTCCTTCTTCTCGTCATAAATCATTTCCTGCCCGGCATTCCTGCCGTCAGCCAGCCACTTGACATAGACTTGCCGCGGCTCCTGACGATAGCGGACCAGCATGTGAGCCGGCTTCTTCTGCCACTTGCCTTTCACGCGTTGTTGGCTGAACGTCTGGAACTCGCATTCCCGGTAGCGCGTGATGCCCGTCTGCACGTAGCGAGGCACAGTGTCGGGCGCGAGCGCTTGAAAGAGTTCGATCAGTTGCGCGTCGTCCAATCTTTCGAGCTCACCGCTTTGCGCGGCGCGGCTTAGCCAGGCGACCTGGCGCTCGACAGGCAGACTAGCCACCTGTGCGATCGCGACGGGTGACTGATCTGCCGGCGCTGGATGGCTCGCCGGTGTCGGCGTGTCCTCAGCATGCCCCGGCGCGACAATCATTGCAGCCGATATGAGCGCTAGAAATGCGAGCCTCGCGAACCCTGCGGCGCGGGACTTGATTGACGTCTTGGCGACACCCAGCATGTGGCACCCCGGTTTCGTCGATTTTTCGTTAAGACAGCGAGGCAAGCACGATCTGCAGCCTTCTGACATGAGCCTTGAACGCGTCGCGCGTTTCGCGATCGGCTGTCGATCAAGTGCGACGTCTCGGCGATTTCGACGTGCTCAGGGAAGTCATCGGCGACCTTGCTCCTTATGTCCGGTGGCGACGATCGAACGATAGCGACCAGTAAAGCCTCCTCAGCGTGAATCATCCCAGTATGGAACGGTTATCGAAGCGAAGGTCCGGTGGATCACAGGTGCGATCTTTGGGTCGGCCAACCACATGATCTTTTGCGCATCCGCCAGCGCCCTGCGCACAAGCGTCACGCGGCTAGCAACGAAGTCAACGCGAACTCCATCAATGGCGTTGATGGACATCGCTGGTCCCTGCGTGAGTCTCGAGGAATCCTGGCACGATCAATTCATGGGTTGACTCGCTTAGGGCACGGTTTCAGCCGCGCGTCGCGCGGCCGGATCAATTGTGCATCTCCCGCACGTACGCTCGCCCCTTCTCTGTGATCAGACACCCACCGTGTGGGGCCGCCGAAATCAGGTCGAGCTTTTCCAGTTCGGTCTGGATATCCCATCCAACCATGAGAGGTTGGTCGTTCGCCGCGCGTTGGCTGAGTTCCAGAAGCGTTTCTTGCGCTTCGGTGCTGAGCTCTTGTGCCATGGTCGTCTCCTTCCAAGTCTTCAAGGAATTCTAGTATGAAGCAACGTCCGATCCTTTCACCGACGCAATGGCGCGCACTCGCAGCGGTAAGTCTTCACAGTCGCCCCTGAAACGCTCGGCTAACCACTGGTCCCGCGTCGGTCTTGCGACGTTGCGGCGCAACCCTGTTTCCTCGCACCACCAAAGCTGCCCACGTCCCGCTGTTCATTTAACCTCGACCGAAACAAAACTGCGCGCGTGGTTGCGCTGGATCAGCACGGCTACCTGTTTCCCTGCCTTGGCTTCCAGCGCAGTCACGTCCGCCTGCGTTTCGACCAGCGTGTCGTTGAGCGACAGGACGATATCGCCAGGCTGGATGCCGGCTTTTGCCGCCGGCCCATCAACTCCGTCCACCATCAGACCGACGGCCAGGTCGCTCGCGCGCCGCTCGTCCTCATTCAGCGGATGCATGCTCAAGCCCAGGCGATCCCCTGAGCCGCTTTCGCTTGGTCGGGCTTTGGGGCTGGAGCTTTCCGCGGACGCGCCGACCATGACCGTGATTGTCATCGGCCTTCGATTGCGGATCAGCTTGAGTGTGGTTTTTGTCCCAGGAGGCAAAGCAGCAGCAGCCTCGCCGAGTTCGGCCGAGCGATCAATCGTCTTGTCGCCGATCCGGATGACCACGTCACCTGGCTTGAGTCCGCTCGAGGCGGCCGGTGTGCCGGGCGCGACGGAATTGACCAGCGCACCTGCCGGTCGCGGCAGGCCAAAGGCCACCGCCAGGCCGGGGCCGACGTCCTGTACCTCCACGCCAAGGCCGCCCGGAGATGTCGCATGCAGGGCTAGCACCTGCGATCGCACCTTGGCCGCCAGGTTGATCGGGATGGCGAAGGTCAGGCTGGGGTGGCTGTCTGAGTCCGCATAAATCTGCACGTCGATGCCGATCACCTCGCCTGCACGGTTGAACAGTGGGCCACCCGAATTGTCCGGGTTGGCGGAGACATCGGTTTGAAAAAACGGAAAACTGCTCCCGTCCGGGAGCGTGCGAGAGGTGGCGCTGACAATGCCGGCGGTAACGGTATTCTCGAAGCTGTCGGGCGATCCGATCGTCAGCACCTGTTCGCCGACGCGCACTCGCGACGAGTCGCCAAGTTTGACCGTCGGAAGCTTCGTGGCATCGATCTGAATCACCGCGACGTCGCTCTGGGCGTCGACAGCCAGCACCTTTGCCTTGAACTCGCGCCGGTCGGTCAGCCTGACCATAACTTCGTCGGCCTGATCCACCACATGAGCCGTAGTCAGAATGAGGCCATCGGAGCTAACGATGAATCCGGAGCCCGCACCCGATATCGCGCCTGGCGGGTTGCCTTGAGACTCCTGCGGTTGCTGCGGCGCGCGCTTGAAGAACGCAAAAAAGGGATCGCCAGGATCGAGCGCCACGAAGGCTGGCGCCGACGTTTGCTGCTCCGGGGCCGTCGTGCTGATATTTACGACGGCGGCCCCGTATCGCTCTACGATAGTGGGAAAGTCGACCGGCGCGGCAGCGTTGGCCGGCGAAACCCGCTTCTCCTTCGCAGGCAGCGGAGCCGCGCCCGCGGCAGTCGCCGTTGATTTCAGGCACGGATAACCAACGAGAAATACAGCTATCACGGCAGCGCGGAACAAGGTGCGGGCAAAAGTCTGGTGGAACACAGCGCACCTCCAAGGCGGTCGTTATGCCGGGGCCGGGCGCGTGAGGCGCCGGTGGCTAACAGGCACTGTGGATAAATTATTTCGCGCGTAGCAACCGACGACTGTGACACAGCGCACCGATGAAATCGAAAACGAAAACGAAAACGAAAAAATCTGCAACGGCCAACGCATTGACAGCGGCCATGCGACCCACCATGCGATCCACGTTCCGGATTTACGGACGCGGATGGTGAGGAATCGAGTCAATAGACCTGTTCAGGCGGGTCGATGTCGACGTTAATCGCGGCGTAGAGCCCCCGCTTTGGCGCGGCCTCCACGCCCGAGGGCTGGATCAGGGATGCGCTGTTTGGTCAGGCGGCACGCCCTGACGACGAGATGAGGTAATGACTGCATGAGCGCACGAGCCGCGGTGACCGCGACGCCCTACCCTATGGTGAAGTTGAGGCCGTCGCCGCTTGGAGGCGCTTTCGCTGGGCTCGTCGAATCGGCTTCCGGTGCGGTTGCGGTCACTGCGGTCACGAAGTGTTCGCCTGTGTCGCACTGTTGCTGGTCACCCCCTCCGGAGTACCTTCCACAATGCCGTTCTGCCCCGATCGAATCGACGTGCCAGCGGTGCCGGCCACCATTTTGTCAATGTCTTCGAGCGCACCGATTACGGCGCGATGTCCTGTGCGTCTTGCAAACTCGCACGCCGCCTCGACCTTCGGCCCCATCGAGCCGGAGGCGAAGCCCAACGCACCCAGTGCGTCAGGGCTCGCGTTGCGGATTGGCCGGGCTGAAGCCTTGCCCCAGTCGAGGTAGACGCCGCCCACATCCGTCGCCACGACAAACAGGTCAGCCTCGATGTCGCGGGCGAGCAGCGAGGCACTACGATCCTTGTCGACCACCGCCTCCACGCCGCGATGGCGCCCGTCCGGTTCCGCGACGACTGGAATACCGCCGCCGCCCGCGCAAATAACGACGGCCCCGTGCGCAAGCAACCAGCGCACAGCCTGGACTTCGAGCATGCGGATGGGCTTCGCACTGGCAACCACACGGCGGTATGACGTGCCATCGTCCAGCCCTTGTCGCGCGTGGCGATGGCGGCATCGGCCTGGGTGAATATTGCGCCAATCGGCTTGTCAGGGTGGGCGAAGGCCGGATCGGCGAGGCTCACTTCGACCATCGTCAGCATCGTAGCGCAAGCGCGCCCACCGGGAAGCAGGTTGCGTAGCTCCAGCTCGATCAGGTAACCGATCATCCCTTCCGTTTCCGCATCCAGCACATCGAGAGGAAAGCGCTCGGATTCGGACGCGGTCATCCCTTGCGACGCCAGCAGACCGACTTGAGGTCCATTGCCATGGACAATCACAAGACTGTTTCCAGCCGCTGCCTTCGCCAGTTGAACAGCGGCACGGCGGACGTTGTCGCGCTGTGCACCGACGCTCGCGCGCTCGCCGCGCCTCAGCAATGCATTTCCGCCTAGAGCCACAACAATAAGCATAGCGATCCCCTTTTAGCCGGCAAGCGTCGCAACTAGAATCGCTTTGATTGTGTGCAACCGGTTTTCTGCCTGTTCGAACACGATTGATGCGTCGGACTCGAAGACATCGTCGGTCACCTCAACGCCATTCGCGAGGTTGTATTGATCGCGATCTTCTTGCCCAGTTCGGTCTGCGTGTCATGGAACGCGGGCAAACAATGCATGAACTTCACGCGCGGATTCCCGCTTGCCATGAGTAGCGCCGGATTCACCTGATAAGGCAGTAGTTCGTCGATGCGTTCGCCCCATTTCTCGAACGGTTCGCTCATCGACACCCAGACGTCGGTATATATGAAGTCGACGCCCTTCACCGCTTCGCGCGGCTCTTCGGTCAGCGTCAGGCGCGCGCCTGTCGAGGCCGCGATCGCGCGGCACTGGGCGTTGAGATCATCGCGTGCGGCCAGAGATTTATCGGTCAAAAGGCGCCTCAGGTCACGTAGCGCCTCGCAGTCTGCAATTGGCCATACTGAATATCTGATGTGACGGCAGATAACTGGGTCAAACATCCACCGCGGCATCTCCGATACGCGCGCTGTTGCCTCGAGAGGGTCGAGTGCACATCGAAGAATGATCTCGCCATTCTTCTCGACCACGTTGAAGATCCAGGCCATTCGACCGAACCATTCAAGGAGCTGCGCTAGAGGCCTATCAGGTTCTCAAGGATGCGGAGAAACGCGCCTATGACCGGATGGGCCGCCAGCGGCAGAACTGGCCAGGATTTTAAGCCGCAGCCTGACTGGGACGAAGGCTTCGAGTTCAGCGGCACAGGCAACGGGCGAAGCGCGGATGCAGACGTCAGTGATTTCTTTGAAGCGATGTTCGGCGGTGAACGCACAGGCGGGCATTCGCGGCAAACAAAGAGGCATCGTATGGGGCCGGAACGCGACGCCAGACTCGCGGACGACCTGGAAGATGACCGGGGGCGGGAAAAGTGGACCAACAGGAGCAACGAGAGGTCAGCCGCAATGTACCTTCGAGGGGGAGTTTCATCATGCTGCAAGCTAGCGAAATCCAGAAGCGTTTCAGGCCGACAAGCGTCACACCATCGACGCAGGCGTCGACTCGACCCTTGCACGCCTGTACACCACCGCCAACGGCTCGCGTGAACTTGTCGGCAAGGCCCGTGGCGTACTCGTGTTCCCGTCGGTCATCGCCGCCGGCTTCTGGATCGGCGGCCAGTACGGCGAAGGCTCGCTGCGAGTCGGCGGCAGCACGGTCGGCTATTACAGCACCACGACCGGCTCGGTCGGGCTGCAGATCGGCGCGCAATCGAAAGCCATCATTTTCCTGTTCATGACCGAGGATGCACTTGCCCGGTTCCGTAATAGCGAAGGCTGGTCAGTGGGCGGCGATGCGTCAGTGGCCGTCCTGAAAGTCGGCGCGAATGGGAACATTGATACCACCACCGCGACCGCGCCGGTCGAAGCATTCGTGCTCACGAACAGCGGGTTGATGGCCGGCGTAACGCTCGAGGGTACGAAGATCACGAAGCTCAGTTGATCCAGGCCATGGGGATCAGTCCGTCGAGCTTCTATAACTCTTTCGGCAGCAAGGAGCGGCTTTACAAGGAAGCGACTGACGCATACCTGAGCCTGTCCGAAGTCTGGTTTGCTGACGGACTGTTCGGTACGGCCGACACGCGAGAAGCATTCAAGAAGCTTCTCGATGCCACCGTCGTGGAATTCACGCGAGAGAGCCACCCACCGGGCTGCATGATTTCTCTGGCCGGCACTCACCTGCCACCCGAACTCGCATCTATTCGCGCGACGATGGCCGGGCACCGCGCAAACGCTGAAGAGATGATGGCGCAGCGGTTGCGCAAGGGCGTCGCGGACGGTGACCTACCGCCTGACACCGATGTGCCCGCACTTGCGGCCTTCTACAACGCCGTGACTCGGGGAATGGCCGTCCAGGCACGAGACGGCGGCAGCCCGCAGAAGCTGAAGGCGATCGCAGACGTCGCCATGCAAGCATGGCCAGTTCAAAGCCGCCCGGTAAGATCTGCAAGGCCCCGGGGGACTCGCGTCGCCTGACCGGTCACGCGGCGCAGAGTGGTTCAGGATCGACGCCCGCATGGCGTCGATATGGAGCGTCGCGCTCTGCTTCATCGTGGACGGACGCAGCATCGGGCGCTCTACCAAGCGCAAAACTGAAGCGGAATCACCATATTCCGTGCGTTCAATCGCAGTGAACACGCCAAGTCTAAAACTTCTTTCTGATCTGACGACATAGCATTTCCTGGCTAGAGAGGGCTGCGTGCGCCACGCACACGTCGTGCGCAGCGCGCCCTTAAGATAAAACCTACTCGGGTTGCTGTTGTGTATCGGCGTCCCCAACGGTAACGGTGTCGCCCCATCCGCCGCCCAGTGCGCGGATAAGGTTCACGGTGGCGGTCGCCTGAACCCCAGTAAGCTGAACTGCCGTCGTTTGCGACTGAAGAACCGTGCGCTCTGCGTCAAGCACGTCCAGATAATTAACGGCGCCTTCCCTGTACTGAGTACGCGAGATATTTGCGGCGCGCGTCGACGCCTGCACTGCCTCGTTCTCCGTCTGGGTCTGCTGCTCCAGAATCCGCAGGTCTGACAGGTTGTCCTCGACTTCCTGGAAGGCCTGAAGCACCTGCTGACGATAGTGCGCAACGTCTTCGTCGAGCACTGCGCGAGCGTTCGCGAGGTTCCCCGCGCGACGGCCTCCATCGAAAATGGGCACTGTCAAAACAGTGCCGGCCAGAGGACCTAGTAGGAATGCTCGGCTGGACCATTTGAAAAGGTCCCCCAGCGTCGCCGACTCGAATCCTGCGTTCCCGGTGATCGACATCGACGGAAAGTAGGCCGCCTTGGCTACACCGATTCGCGCATTTGCTGCAGCCATTGCTCGCTCAGCCGCAGCAATATCCGGCCGCCGCTCAAGGAGCGAAGACGGCAGGCCCGGCGGAATTCGAATCAGAACCGGTTGCAACGGGCTTGAGGGTATCGAAAATTCCGACGGCGCCTTGCCAAGAAGAACCGCGAGACTGTGCTCCGCAATTGCCCGTTGTCTCTGCGCCGCCATCGTCGCGGAACGCGCCGTCGCCAGTTCGGCCTTTGCGCGAGCCACGTCCAGTTCAGCGATATCTCCCGCGCTAAACTTTGATTGCACCAGCTTCAGCGTCTGTTCGCGAAGCGAGACGTTCTGCACGTACACCTGTATTTCCGCGTCCAACTCACGGACCTTGAAGTAGTTCGCCGCGACATCAGCTTGCAGGGAAAGCTGAACCGAGCGCAGGAGCGCTTCCGATTCGTCGCTTTCTGCACGACTCGCCTTGACTGCATCGGACACCCGTCCGAAAAGGTTCGCTTCGTAACTCGCGGTCGCTTGAGCGCGCCACAAGGTCTGAGCCGGTATGTCTCCACCATCTGGCTGGAATTGCGAGGCGGGCGATACTTTTTCTCTTGTAGGTCCGAAGCCTGCGTCAATAGTCGGGAACAGGTTCGCACGGGTGGCCTGTTGAATAGCGCGAGCCTCCTTGACCCGCGCAGCCGCTGCAGCGAGATTCTGGTTTGCGGATAACGCCTGCTCTTCAAGCTCATTGAGCGTGGCATCGTCAAAAATCACCCACCACTCTCCCCGAGGAATCTGGTCGGACGGCTGCGCGATTTTCCAGATTCCGGACTCGCCTTCCGCTACGGCGACGACCGTTGTGGTCGGCGCTTCCTTGAACGCCGATGAGTCAGCAACGCTCGGCGTTTTGTATGCCGGCGCCAGTGAGCAGCCCGCAGACAGCAGTGCTGCGCTCAAAAGCGTCAACGCCCCCCAAAGAACGCGTTTCACTTTGTTTGTCGACATGGTGACCTCACGCTTCGACCGAGGCATCGACACCGCGCACGTGCGGGTGATGTCCGTGCTTGTCCACGATGTGCTCTGTCCTCGCGAGTTTCCGAAGAATCACGTAGAAGACTGGCGTAAGCAGCAACCCGAACAAGGTCACCCCAAGCATCCCGAAGAACACGGCGATACCTATGGCATGACGCATCTCCGAACCTGCGCCACTTGAGACGACCAGTGGCACCACGCCCATGACGAATGCAAAGGACGTCATCAGGATTGGCCGCAAACGCAGTCGGCTAGCTTCAATGGCGGCCTGAACAATCGACCGCCCTTCCATCTCCAGTTCACGGGCGAACTCGACTATGAGAATCGCATTTTTCGCGGACAATCCAACAAGCACCATGAGGCCAATCTGCGTGAATATGTTGTTATCTCCGTGAGTCAACCAGACTCCGAGTAGCGCAGAGAGCACACTCATAGGGACAATCATCAGAATGGCCAGAGGCAAAGTCAGGCTTTCATACATCGCCGCCAACACCATGTAGACGAGCAGAACGCTGATAGGGAAAACCCAGAGAGCAGCGTTACCCGCAAGAATCTGCTGATAGGTCAGGTCGGTCCACTCAAACTTCATTCCGCGCGGCAACGTCTTGGCTGCAATCCTGTCAATCGCAGCCTGCGCCTGCCCCGATGAGTAGCCCGGTGCGGGACCGCCATTGATGTCAGCAGAGGTGTAGCCGTTATATCGGACTACCGAATCAGGACCATAGGTCGGTGTAACCTTCGCAAGGGTGGACAGCGGAACCATTTCACCCTTGTCGTTACGCGTCTTCAGCAATCCGATGTCCTCCGTATGTGTGCGGAATGGCGCATCTGCCTGCACACGCACCTGATAGACACGGCCAAAACGGTTGAAGTCATTCACATAGAACGAGCCAAGATAGACCTGCATCGTGTTGAAGACGTCGCTAACCGACACACCCAGTTGCATGGCCTTCACGCGGTCGATATCAACATTCACCTGCGGCACGTTGATCTGATAGGTGGAGAACAACGGACCGAGTTCGGGTGCTTTCGCTGCCTCCTTGAGGAAAGCCTGGGTAGCGTTGTCCAACGTGGTATAGCCCGCGGCCTGCTGGTCTTCAATCTGCAGCTTGAAGCCGCCAAGAGTCCCCAAGCCCAGAACCGGCGGCGGGGGGAAGACTGCGACGAACGCCCCCTTGATTCTAGAGAGTCGCTTGTTCAGTTCCACAGCAATGCTCAGACCAGTCAGCGACTTGCTTTTACGCTCTTCAAAAGGGGTTTCGCTCAGGAAGATGACCGCCGAACTCGACGAGTTGGTGAAACCATTGACGGACAGACCCGGGAACTGCACGGCTGCGTCGACGCCTGGAGTCTTTAGCGCAATGTCGCCAACTTGTCGCACGACCTCTTCGGTCCGGTCGAGGGAGGCGCCGTTGGGCAGTTGTACGATTGTGACCAGGTACTGCTTGTCCTGAACCGGAACAAACCCACCCGGCACAACTTTGCCCATGAGAACCGTCAACCCCAGCAAGACGGCATAGATGACGACGATGATGACCTTGCGGTTGACAACCCTGGCTACTCCACGACTATACGATTCAGAGCCGCGGTGAAATACGTTGTTGAACGCGTTGAAGAAAGGTCCGAACACCTTGTCCATGGCGCGCGATAGCCAGTCCTTCGGATCGTGATGCCCCTTGAGCAGTAAAGCAGAAAGAGCCGGTGAAAGCGTAAGCGAGTTGAACGCGGAAATGACTGTCGAAATGGCAATCGTCATTGCGAACTGCTTGTAGAACTGGCCCGTGAGACCACTCATGAACGCGAGCGGCACGAACACGGCGACCAGCGTCAACGCGATCGCGATGATCGGCCCGCTCACCTCCTGCATGGCCTGGTGGGTTGCTTCCTTTGGAGATAGCCCCGTGGCGATATTGCGTTCGACGTTCTCGACCACCACGATTGCATCGTCGACCACGATGCCGATCGCCAGCACCATGCCGAAGAGCGATAGCGCATTCACCGAGAAGCCAAAAGCAAGCATCAGCGAGAACGTGCCGACAATCGAAACGGGCACGGCAATCAGTGGAATGACCGATGCGCGCCACGATTGCAAAAATACGATGACCACCAGCACGACCAGTGCGACAGCTTCCAGCAACGTGTGAATCACCGCATGGATACTCGCACGCACGAACTGCGTCGGGTCATAGACGATCTCATACTTAACGCCTTCCGGCATATCGGCCTGGAGATCCTTCATCGCTTCCCGAACGTGCTGGGAAATATCCAGCGAGTTCGCGCCCGGCAATTCGAAGATCGCCATGGCAACGGCAGACTTGTTACTAAGCAGCGACCGACGCGCGTATTCGGACGCACCCAATTCGACGCGTGCGACGTCCTTGAGCCGCGTCACGGCGCCGTCGGGCGACGTCTTCAGGACGATATCGCGGAACTCGTCTTCCGTATGAAGCCGGCCCAGTGCGTTCACGTTAAGCTGCAGCGGCGCATCCGAAGTCGACGGTGACGCGCCAATCTGACCCACTGCAATCTGGAGATTCTGTGCCCGAATCGCCGCCACTACATCGTTTGCCGTCATATTGTGCTCGGCCACCTTGTGCGGATCGAGCCAGACGCGCATGGAGTAGTCACCGGAACCCCACAGGGTGACCTGACCGACACCTGGAATACGCTCCAGACGGTCACGAACGTTTATGAGCGCATAGTTCCTGAGATACGTGCTGTCGTATTTCGCGCTCGGCGAAACAAGGTGGACAACCATGGTAAGCGTCGGGGACGACTTGACGGTCGTCACGCCAAGGCGCTGCACATCTTCTGGCAAGCGAGGCAACGCCTGGTTCACCCGGGTTTCAACCTGCTGCTGCGCAAGGTCAGGATTCGTCCCAAGCTTGAACGTGATTGTCAACGTGAGTGTGCCGTCGCTATTGGCCTGAGACTGCATGTACAGCATGTTCTCGACGCCATTAATCTGTTCTTCAAGTGGCGAAGCAACTGAGTCAGCGATAACCTTGGGGTTAGCGCCGGGGTATTGCGCTGTCACCACAACGGACGGCGGTACGACGTTGGGATATTCCGAAATGGGCAGATTGACCATGGCAATCAGACCCGCCAGCAGAATCACTGCTGACAGGACGGCCGCAAATATCGGACGCTCGATGAAAAATTTGGAGAGGTTCATGACAGTCTCTTGCTAGGCACCAAGGGCATTGTGAAACGTGCGCACTCAGGAAGCTCCCGTCGCGGAAGCAGAGTCGCCCGACATCTGCACAGAGTTTGGTTTGACGGGGTCGCCCGGACGAACTCGCTGCATACCGTTAACAACAATGCGATCGCCCGGTTGCAGCCCGCCTGTGACGACGCGCAGGCTTCCTTGCTGGTCACCTAGCTTCACTTCGCGGTACTGAACCTTGTTTTCCTTGTCCACCAACAAGACGAACTTCTTATCCTGGTCGGTCTGGATTGCTGCATCGCTGACCAGCACTGCCTGGTGCGGAACGCCACCACCAACGCGAGCTCGGACGTACAGCCCGGGTACAAGCACGCCGTCCGCGTTGTCAAAGCGCGCGCGTACGCGAATCGTCCCCGCGCTGGTATCAAGCCGGTTGTCCACGGAATCGATCACGCCGTCCCGGGAATGGCCCGTCTCGTTGGCCAGGCCAATTGAGACTGGCACGGTCACTCTAGAGTCGTGGCTGAGAAAGCGCAGGTACGTCTGTTCGTCGACGTCAAACGACGCATAGATGGGTGACGTCGAAACCAAAGTCGTCAGCACCGGCGCGTTTGCCCCGATGGAAACCACGTTACCGACTGTCAGTAACGCACGAGAAGCGCGCCCGGACACGGGCGCCGAGATGGCCGTGTAGCCCAGATTGATCTGTGCCGCTTCAAGCGCAGCCTTCGCCGCCTTCACCGCTGCCACCGCTTCGCGGTTTGCATTCTGCGCCTCGTCGTAATCGCGCCTGGCGATGGCATTGTCGGTCAGTAATCTCTGGGCACGCGCCCAGTCCGTCGAGGCATATCCGCTGCGGGACTCCGCCGAAGCGAGTTGCGCTGCTGCCCGGTCGACCTCCGCCTGATACGGACGCGGGTCGATGCTAAAAAGCAGGTCTCCTTTCCTGACCATCGCGCCGTCCTGGAAATGGACGGCGACGATCGTTCCTGAAACGAGGGGCCGAATCTCTACATCGTTGATGGCCTGGATTCGACCCGAGTACTCCTGATAGTCGGTGATGGACCGCGAGACAACAGTCGCAACATCAACGCCCACTGCGGGTGGCGCCGCAGCGGCGGCAGCCTTAGTGACGGGCGCGCCACCGTACGTGTGATACATGGCGCCGGCGCTGACGATGACCGCCAGGGAAATCGCGCTGGAGATAACCAGCTTACGCTTGAAAGCCATTTCAAACTCCCATTTACTGATGAGGTGAATCAGGAGCGCTTTGAAGTAGTGCCAAATCTCTTGATGAAGAAGGCTGCCACGTCAGCAAGTACCTCCTGTCGTGACGCCAGTTCGTTGTGCGCGACATTCCCGTAGCGCGTAACCATCGTGGGTACACCTGCGGCGATCAATTTTGCAGCGTACTTCTCTGCCTCCACGTGCATCAGATCGTTTTCTGCGCTGGCAATGAAGGCAGCAGGCAGTCCCTTCAGGCGGCGAGACTCGATTGGTGCGGCGTACGGATGCAGCCGGTGAGACACGACCGGCAAATAGGCTCTGTAGCCAAACGCACACTCTGCCGCGCTCATATCTGGCGTTTTGTCATCGTCCAGATCTGCGAAGCGCGTCATGCTCGGATCGAGTAGTGGTGCAAGAAGCGCTTGAGCCGCAAACCGGAAGTCAGCCTGGTCACGGACCATGGCCGCGAGGCTCGTAGCCAGATTGCCGCCGGCGTCGTGCCCGGCCACAGCAATACTTTTCACGTCGACGGAAAGCGCACGCGCATTACTCACAACCCACTGAGCGGCAAGGTATCCGTCATGGAGCGCGGTGGGGAATGGAAATTCCGGTGCCAGCGAGTAACCTACGGATATGACCAGAGCATGGACTTCCATAGCCAGTCGCGTGCAAATCGTGTCGGTCTGCTCGGGCGTCCCCTTAACAAAGCCGCCGCCGTGAAAGAAAACGATGGCGGGTAAGGAGCCGCGCTTGATAGGAGGACGATACGTACGCAACCGGATCACTTGTGCGTGGCCGTCCAGATCCAGGTCCCTAATTTCGACCGCCTGTTCGACATTGGTTTTCATACCTTTCACGCCCTGTGCCTTCGCGGATGTTTCGACAGGACGGATTGTGGTCCAAGGCGGCCAACCGATAAATGGCTATCATCCAGATCAGAATTCGCGTCAGTTGAACAAGCTGGGTGGCGGCGCGCAAGTCATCCGGCGCGCGTCAGGCAGATTCGCTGTATTCGTCAGGAATCAGGATTGCTCGAATCGCTGCCTGGCCCAAAACTAACTGGCGAGGTGCAGGCTCCCGTTGTATCAGTGGGCTACTCGCGGGCTCCAACGTTTCCATTGCCGGCCGCTCTTCATGACGGATACCTCATCGCACTGAGGGTTGTGACCAACGCGCGTTCACTTTCCGCGCGTGGCCGGTCAGATCCACGTCCCCAACTTCGATCACCGGTTCGACTTTTGTTTTCATTCCATTCAGGCTTGACGCCTTCTCGAATGCTTCGATAGAACAGATTTTGATCGCTGGGCAGCAGTAAGATAAATGGTTAGGATTCGGAACATGGCGTTCGTTGCATTTCGCTCAATCGGGTGGGGATTGATGCGGCCTGTCGTCCGCCGAGCGAGCGACGCCGTGCATCTCCACGTCCTTGGTGAAAACCTGTATCACCAAGTGCCTGTCCATATTCGCTATCCCTCACAAACCAGCTGCATATCCTGCATATTCGGGGAGAAGAGCTTGCCGATGAAGCTGATTCTTCGGCTGCTGCGAATTGTGTTCTTATCCTCGCCAAAATCGATGAGACTGAAGAAAGGCGGATCAGTAGAGCCACGGGTGCTCCCGGCAAACAGAGAGTCGACATGTCTGGTTCCCCGGGGCGGGTGATCGCCAACATGCTCACGGACAAGGTGATCCTGCAGAAGTGGCTCAACGCGGGATATGTGTACCAGGACGAACTCTTTCCGACCCATGCCGGGGTCGCTCAAGGGGGAATTATTTCACCGGTAGTGGCCAACATGGCGTTGGATGATGCTCAGGGAGAAATTCCCGGCTGCGAAGCGGACAGGCTTGAAAATGCACATGGTGTGGTCCGCGGACGACTTCATCATCACCAGCCACTCGAAAGAGTAGTTGGAGCAGGAGGTCAGGCGCAACACCGCCTGAGTCCACAACGCCGAGAGCTGATCGAGTTGCACGGCGCTGCTGTGCAAGCTGTCACGCGGCTTGTTGTACAGGACCGGTCGCAATTTGATCGCGCGCAAGATGCTGGTCACGCCCAGCAACTCGGTGCGCACCGCCAAGCCTGCCACGGCAGTGGCGAACCACATGAAGCTGCGCAGGCGCGAGAACGCCGGACGCAGCAACCAGATCGCATCCCACCAAACAATCCAAACACCTCCTTCAAATCGAAACACGCATTGAGACGTTTAAGGCGAAGCTCGCCGCGATCGACGAAATGCGCCCAGGCTCACTCAGCTGCCAATACACGGACCCCGTCAACCAGAGTGGGGCGTACTATCAGCTGAGCTATACGCGGGGCAGGAAGAGTCGGCCTGAGTAGAACAAGGCATCGCATGCTTAAAGATGCGTTGTTCTAATGTTAGCCACCTCGGCACGAGAGTGTAATAGCCGAGACATGTCCGATCGGGCGAAGGCCATCTAGCAGTCGAGGAATCGCAGGACCTTCGTTAGTTCGAGCGTTTCGCGTTCCCCAAAGATTTCGTTTAGCGGCCGGCGCGACGCTCCTATGAGTCCGTGACGGAACGCATTCTCGACGAGGGTTCGCCCCCCGCGTCCATCGCCAGACGACGATGGCGCATTCGCGGCTGCGTCCGAACCCTCCGGCGCCATAACGTAAAGCTGCAATCCGTGTTCAGCCACTGCCTTCGCGATTACATCGTTGATATAGATGTCGCGGAAGCCGTAGCCAATTGTCATAAGTCGATTGTTAGGCTGTGAGACATAGTGCACGAACTGCCGCTGATACCAGTCGAGAATCGGTGGAAGGCCGCGCGCGCGAGCGTTCTCGCCTCCTGTAATAAGCAGCGAGCCGCCTTCGCTGTCAACCCAATTCCAGGACCCGTGTAGCTTGAAACATGGCTGTCGGTTCGCAGTGACGCGAAATTCGCTTTCATTCGCAGGAACCCATTGATCCGTCCAAGGGATCCCGCACGGACCAGAGCCCGCGTTCGAAGACAATTGCATCCCAGGTAGCTCGACCCCGTCCCACCTCTGGAGATACTGATACTCCAGAAGGAGATCCTGGTTCAGGGTGAAGATTGCATCGAACCGGCTCAGGAATTTGCGCACTGACCTGTCCCCGAGGCCGAGGTCGAAATCTGCAAGGCGGGATATGTAATAGTCCATCGCCTTGGACATAGCTCTAATCGCCGTCTCGAGGCTTCGCAAATCGGCGGAGTGTCGTTCGGGATCGAGTCTCGCCCTCCCCCGCAAGTCCGCCAAGGCAGATTCATATCCGCCGATTTTGTTGGAGCTCCAAAGCAACGCCGTGACAGCCGGTGACGATCTAACCTCGGGGCACCCGAGCAAATATTCGAAGGCCTCCGACTCAAGCCAGCCACCCCAACTACGGGTGAACCCTGCTCCCAGCAATACCGAACAAGCCATCTCCCCTCCGAAAGGAATAGAGTACCGGTTCTTACTACCTTTGACGGGTTCGCCAGTTTTACTGACAGGCTCGAACCGAACCCATTGCATAAGTTGCCGCATCCGTGTGCATCGCGTGCACCGTGCCTCGCCCAACGCGCCGTTCGTCGACGAATGCGCTCGTGCTGATGCCGTCGAACTGATCCTGATTGATTCGGCCTACACATCCTCCATCTGTGCGGTGACGTATGCATCGCGAGAGGGTGGGAGTGTGTCAGGCGCCGGCACGGTTGTCCGTGTTCCGGTGCCTGGCGGTCATCACGGCCTTCAGGCTACCTAGCTGCAAGGAAAGGCCGGGAATCGCATGCTGCCGCCTCGCGCAGCATCCATACAGTGTGCAGCGGCGCGGTGCAGGAGCATTGACGCGCGGTGGGGCGTCTCGCCTCGCTGGAGTGCGAACAGTACCCGTGGTGGCGTCGTTCCCGCCGCCCCCTTCAGCACGGACAACCGTTTGCCCTGCGAAGACACCTGCTTCTGCACATCTGTGCACCTTCGAACCAACGGTTGACATCCGGTGTCTATCGTGCCGTCGCATAGCGACGTGCAGGGACATTGCTCGACAGATGAGCGCATTGACGTTCAGGTCGATCATCCGCGTCATCGCGTCGACGTCGCTATCAAGCGGAGGCGTATGCGTACCCACGCCCGCGTTGTTGAGCAGCAGTGTGATGCTTGCGTCCTGTTTCAGTATCGCTTCGACGCCGACAAGCGCTGCGCGGTCGTTGAGATCCGCATCGACGATTTCACCGCTTCGGCGCGTTTCGTTCGTGATGCGGTCGGCGAGCGAAATCAGACGATCGCGGTTCCGCGCGACCAGAATCAGGTCGTAGCCGCGACGTGCCAGCCGGCCCGCGTACACTGCGCCGATATCCGACGATTCGCCAGTAATTAGGGCCGTACCTTGGTGCGCCTCAGCCATGATGTCACTCCATTTCGAATGGCCATACGGTTTCCGTGTTGCCAGCAGTCTTCGAATGCAGTGTAGGGCGATAACGAGCGTGGGAGGTTTGGCGCGATTGAATACAATTTTTATTCCTCGCCAACAATAGATGAGTCCTTTTGTAAAGTCTCTCCGGCTCGGGGTGCATGTTTCCCCAACGACCGGGTTGCTGAAGGAGCGCAACGGGCGTGCCTCGCTTCGTGGAGTCACTGCAGTTCGCAGCGAACGCCTGGGACGGATATAAGAGGTAGGATTTACCCGCTCTGGTAAGCGCTGGCGTTGCTATCGGGCCGCGCGACGCCACGCTCCGGGAGACATGCCGTTAGACGTGAGGAAACGTCTATTGAAGTGCGCCTGGGCAGCGAAGCCACAGGCTAGAGCAATCTCCGCAAGGGAAAGTTGGGTGGTCAGCATCAAAGCCTTTGCGCGTAGCAGACGCTGAGCGATCAGAAATTGATACGGAGACTGACCAGTCTGTTGTTTAAACGCGTGGCTGAAATGTCCCACAGACATGCCACACTCGTTGGCTAACATCGGTACAGTCAGAGATCCATCAAGGTGCGTATCTATCAGCTCCCTTACTCGTTTTTCTTGCCACGACGCGAGTCCCCCTCTGCGACTCGGAGCGTCGCCAAGTTTGACACTCCCGTACGTCCGAAGCAGGTGCGTTGTTATGCTACGCGTAATCGCGTCGATAAACAGTGGGCATGCCCCGTCCGGTTGCTCGAGCGCCGGCAGCAGGCAAGCTGCAAGATGCCCAATGATCGGATCCACCGTCCCCGGCGTGGGGCATCGTAACTCCTCAATCTGCCGGGCGCCGGAATCGTCGATAACCTGTTTTAGGGCGAACCGCGGAAGGTTGAATCGAACGATGTCGAATGGCTCAAACAACTCGCAGTGTGGTTCATCACTCAAGTGGGCAAAACATATCGCATGTAGGCGCACGGGCACCTGCGGATTCGTGACTGCGCGATTACCAAGCCACATGCGGCCGGAAGACATCGGCCTCAATTTCACACTCATGAAATAGGCGTCGTCGCGAGGCAAGATTGGCGCAAAGCCAAACGCACGGCCGTCGTACAGGACGCGTGATACGGACATCGAAGGACCATTCAGGGCCCGGCGATGCAGGACGGGGATGGCCGAGCCTTCATCAGATTCGCAATCGCGTGTCGGCAACATGGTTGGACCTCGTGACGTATGAAGATAAGATGCCCGGAGGGCACTCGAATCGAGCCATCCTGTTTGTTTTATAAATATATCGGTGAAATCGCAAACACGCTACACAGCGTCGCTGACCCGGGATTTATCGGGGAATGCGGGCGAGGCGTAAGAGCGCGATCGCGATGGTCCCAGGTCATGTCTCCGAGGTCCCGCATCCGTTCCTTCCGCGTTATAACCATTGTCCGTTTAGGTTCTCGTCGTTATCTGCTGTGATCCGTCTTTATCATTTGTTGCTGAAGATTGGGCCGCAGTTGTTGACTGCTGCGCCTCGACTGACCGAGGAATCCGGTCACCGCCGCTTCGGCACCTGTCGAGGAATTCTTCAATGTGCTTCCGATGTATTCACTTCATTCATGCCGTCTGATCGCGCCTCGTGATCCGCGTCACGACGTGCCACGCATCCGCGGCGCGCTACATTGTTCGCTCTACTTGAATTGCGTTTAAAGACATCACGACGATTTATCCTCTGCCTGGCCTGACCTCTCTACTTTCAGGCGAGGATGAAAGGCCCGCCGGAGAAAGCGAAGTTCCGATATGCTGATTTTTCAAGGTCAATCTCACGCGTACCTATACGGAGAAACAACCGTTTTGGCATATGCAGCACATTCCCCGGGTTCTCCACCCACGACTGAAAGACAGACACGCACGAGAACTGCCGCATCAGGCAGGTACAGTTAACTTTCTCCGGAACTGTGCACCGTGCTGGATAGTGCGGCGACCAGAAACGCTCAGCTGCGGCATAGTCACGCTTGTTAAACAACGTATAGAAGGCTTCCAGAACTAAGGCTTTGTTCTTGCATTGTCGTCATTTTCGTTTTTCTAGAATTCTGCTAGATCCGTCTCGAGTTGCATCAGTGAATGCCAAGAAGGACGACAACGAAATGCCGCCACCCCTTAAAACAGGCTGCCTGTTTTTGGACGTGACAGCGGGCTGCGGGACCTTCGCGGGAAAATTCAGCGTTCGTTGCACCTAGTCTCTAACTTGCAGAAGAACTTTTCCGCCTCTCACCTGATGGGCGATTGCGACGCCGATCTCCTCAAGCGGATACGTCGCGGCCACTGGAATGGCGGTTTCGCCCGAAGCAATCATCTTTGCCGCCTGCATGATGGCGCTGGGAATCCGTCCGGCGAAGTCCGGATCACCTACTGAAAAGCCACGAACGGTCAGGTCATTGAAGATGACATCGAACGGACTAACAGCCATGGCCGCAAAGCTCGGGGCAGCGTACGACACGAGGGTGCCGCGACGCCCCAGCAACTTGGCCAGGCGGCCCGTAGCCTCGCCGCTGACAGCATCCAGCGCAAGCCGCATGCGCTTTTCGCCCAGCGCCTCGGTCATCTTCCTGGGCGCGTTATCGTCGTCCAGCAACACCAGCTCGCATCCCGCTTCCCGGGCTGCGTCCATAGCCTCGGCGCGGCGCACCAGGCCGAGAGTCTTCACACCTTTTCTCTTGGCGAAACTGACTATCCAGCGCGCTATGGCCGAGTTGGCCGCGTTTATTGCAATCCAGTCATCCGGTTGCAACTGCACGTACGTCTCGAGCAGAAGATGCGCGGAGGGCGGGTTGATGGTAAGCATTGCTAGCTGCTGAGGGTCGGCATCGGCAGGAAGCGCGACTATGCCGTCCGCGTTGACGACCATCCGCTCGGGTTAGGTAAAGCTGCCCCTTGGGAGAGCGACGCGGTCGCCGAGCCTGAGGTTGCCGACTCTGGCACCGACCTCCAGCACACGTCCAGCCCCCTCGTTGCCGATAACAGATGGCAATTCGGGATGCAGCGGGTACAAGCCCCGTGCGACGAGAATGTCGCTGAAGTTGATTGGGGCATACTCGACCCCGACCAGCACCTGCCCCCCGCCCGGACTGGCGGGTTCTGGCAACTCACGGAATTCGAGACCCGTTGCAGGGTCGCCATATGCGGTAAGTACGACAGCTTTCAAGGTGAAACTCCTTTTCGATGGATGCCTAAGTAGGCACAGCGCCCGGGCATGCCTTATACGGCTTCGGGTTGCGGTATGTCAGCCAATCGGTTAGGGAAGAACGAGTACGCTGTCATCACGATGTTCAGGGCTTCGCGTAACAGCTTGATTTTTCCGTCTTCGACGTGGATGTAGCCAAAGAAATGCTGCTTGAACGACTGCTGCGTCGCGACGGCTGGTGCATCGACCTTGTATTCGGCAAACGCACTCTCCGAGGTATCAATCAGCACGACTGCGTCGCGATAGTCCCACTCAGGAACAAGCTGGAGAAGCAATGCATACAGAGATGCAATTTTGGTGCGCCCTTTGTATTGCCACTGCATGCCGAGGTCCGTCAGATACGGAAGCTCGACAACCCCGTCTTCAGCGAACAAAAGGGCGCCCTTCTTCGGGTTGTGCGCCAGCGGGAGGAATTCATTCAAAAGTTGCGCTGCAGTTTTCATGGCTGATTCCCACACGAATTTCACGTCGGTTGCGGCGTCGAATCGATACCCGCGGTAGCCACCAGTTCCGAGATCTCCGCCCATGAAGGCGTACATACCCAAACCGGACTTCACTCTGTTTGACTATGGTTTAGACCGTTGGCGTCGGGGCGCTAGTAGGCAAAGGCGAATTCAGTTGTGCTCAGCCTTCGACAATCAACGTCCGCCAGGTTACCTTCGGGTGCAGTCGCGCGCGGCGACAATCGCTGCGCGCCGATGGCGATAGCCAGTGTTCAAACGCCGCGAATACAGACTTCATCAGCTAGCCATTCAACTTCGCTGATCCCCTTGCGGTTCACTCGGTTCTTCTGGTTGATTATTGCTGTGCCGAAGCGACGTAGGATGGGGGAAAACGTGTTTCGGTCAGATCAAACTAATTCTGCGAGGAAGCGTGGCAGTCAACGACTCGAAGCCTATCAATTAAATGAAAGGACACGTTGGCGACGGCTTTTTTCGGCCAGAGCAGTTGGAAGGGGAAGTTCAGTAATGTCGATTGATACGATTCCGGCGCGGGAGCGAAGTAGCTCGCCGCGTGGGTATCTAGAGCGCGTGAGCCGCGGCGGAATGATCGGGAGTCTCTGCGGTGTTGGACGCTGCTCGTGCAAAAGAGCCCGTGAGCGCGGAGTGGGCCGGCTCGTCTGAACATGGCGACACCTCATTACGCACCTCTGTCGCGAAGAGCGAGGCGCGTTCGAATAGTTCTGAAATCCAGTCGACGAAAGCCCGTACAGAGCCCGAGAGATGCCGGTTCTGCGGATAAACGGCGGAAACCGGAGTTGCCTTTGGCTTGCAACGCGGCAGAATTTCTACCAGCTCCCCGGAGCGAAGGTAAGGGATAGCCATGAAGCGAGGCACCTGGACGATACCAAACCCGTTCAGGCCGCATGCTAGATAGGCTTCTGAGTCGTTGACTGCCACGCTTCCTCGCAGATTTAGTTTGATCGTCCTTTCGTTTAATTGAAACTGTAAGTCGGATGCGCGTGTTGGCCCGGGGCAGAGATATCGCACACCGACATGCGCACACAGATCGTCGATTGAATGAGGAACGCCATGGTATTCCAGGTATCTTGGAGCTGCCGCTGTCACTCGTTGCAGCGTACCAACGCGTCGCGCCACGAGACTAGAATCCATGAGTGATCCAAGCTTGATTGCACAGTCGACTGCCTCCTGGATCAGATCGACAGGTTTATCTCCGAAACCGATGGCTAGTTCGATGTCTGGATAACGGGCTCTGAAGTCGTCCAAAGCTGGAATCAGGAGGGCTTTTCCGATGAATCCCGGGGTGTCGATGCGGAGCTTGCCTTTTGGTATCCTCGCAATGATCGAGATGCTACCCTCCATCTCGTCAATTTCCGCCAGTATTTTCACGCAACGTTCGTAGAACTGCGCGCCCTCGGGTGTGAGGCTGAGTTGTCGCGTCGAGCGCTGTAGCAGGCGAACTTTCAGATAAGTTTCAAGATTCTGAACGATGACGGTGACAGATGCTCGTGCGAGATCGAGCGTGTCCGCAGCGCGCGAAAAGCTCCCGCTGTCGACGACCCTTGTGAACACTAGCATCGCTTGTAGCCGATCCATAGTCATTCCCCTTCGTATCTCGTAACGAGGTCGTTTTCTCAGTTCATTCGTTCGCCAGGATCTTCCGGCTCGCCGCCGCCATTCGGCGTGTATCAATGGGTTTGAGCAAGACGGATGCGGTGTTTTTCATCGGGTGCACGCCTGCCTAAAGATCGATCACCAACCGATCAATGTGGGCCGCCAGGATCATGGCGTCCATATTCATCGGTGTTGCTCGATAGCACGACGGCTTGTAGATAGGATCCCCTTTATGGATCTTCTCTCCGCTTGTCGCACACACTCCGGCGCGGGTCGCGACCGAGTGACGCCAGACCTGGTCCCCGTAGTAAACGCAACCTGCGGCGCACCAACTGATGGTCGCCGTGTGGGTGCTTGGTCGACCGGTTACGCACACCTTGAACTGCCCCGCGCGGATCGCACCAGCACGCGGTTTGTCGCGAATGGCATGATCGACATCCACTTCCGCGACTCCGTCCGTGAGATTGTTAAGGCGGCGAAGAAGGTTGAGCGTTTGACTTCCATGGATCGCATTGCAATTTGACCTCTAATACACGCCGGTTGGCACGCATGGCTGGCCAAGTTAAGCCTCATAGCTGGGCGTGCAGCTCCTTGGTCAACCGCCAAGTGCTCCTTGGCAAGGAACCCGTATAACGAATACCAAATCGTCCTGACTGCAGTAAACGCATAACAAGCTCCTCGTCCGACAGACGGAAGCGTGCTTAAAAAATTTTATGCCGAGAGCATTTGCTCTGTATTGACCGAAACTACGGGTTTTTGCTCGAATCTGCGCATTTTGTCTAAAACTCAGATGAGATCAAACGTTCAACGGCTCGCGTCGCGGGCGTCGCGGGCGTCGAGCCCGCGCGGCGTAACGCCGCGGCTTGGTACGCCGAGGTCTATGTCGAAACGTCGTTGCGCTCTGGGAGCGACGAGCCTTGTCTCGAATCCACGTTCTAGTTCTGACTACGTCTCGAAATGTCCGCCCCCTGTACCCGAAGTGCTGGAGATAAAGACGATTTCACAAAGATCGAATGGCCGTTTGATGGCGAGGAGCCGCCGTCTGAATGTCCGAGCGAGGCGAGGTACAAGTGACTCTTCATGGCCGATTTCTGCCCGACGCCCTCCACGCCTGAATTCACAAGCCATCCGCCGCGACAGACTGTACCCGACCCCATCTCGGCCGTTGGGGCCGTTGGGGCCGTTGGGGCCGTTGGGGGCCGTTGGGGGCCGCGAGGCCGCAATGGCCGCTTTCGAAGTAAGAACCGCCAGACGTGACGGAATAATCTCCAATGCAGCTGCGGGGTGCCGACCATTGATGCACATACCTCGCAACGGCCACACGCCTCATGCGGATGCATCATTTAGAGTGAACCTCGCAAACGAAGCTTCGACGACCGTTAGTGTTCCGCTCGACTTCGGGACCGAGTACCACATGGCAGTCGAGTTCAACAGCGTGGTGCCGATGCCATCTGCCTTAGCTTCGGGTTCTCCATAATGAAAGGTCATTCCCGAGATGGGCTCGGGCAAGGTGTCCTGCGGGGGACCCACCGTAATCGTAAAGTACACCCATCGGCGGCCATTCAATCGATGTGCGGCGACAATCCCGCTGTCCTCGTTCGCAACAATTTCATCTTCAAATTCGGCAAAGAATGCGCCCAGATAAACACTGCCTCGTCCTTTCCATTCCTCAAAGACAATTTTTACGCGTCCACTAAACGGAAAACTTGCGGTCTGCCTGCTGATGTCGTAGATAACCCGCAATACGTGAACCGGCCCGTCATTCGAAAACATGGGATACCTCCACGAAGCCTCCCTTGTCCCGCCGTGAGGACGAGATTTGGAATCGTAGGTTTTTATATGACTGATTCGGGGGTGCGGACGAAAACTTGGACTACCTGGGGGTAGTTCATGTACTCGTACGAAGACCGCCTTCGAGCGGTTCGGCTCTACTTAAAGTTGGGTAAGCGCATCGGAGCGACCATCCGACAGCTGGGGTACCCGACCAAGAATTCTCTTAAATCCTGGCATCGCGAATACGAACAGTGTCATGATTTACGGACCGGCTATGTTCGTTCGAGGCCGAGGTATTCGACCGAACAGAAGAAGGCGGCCGTCGATCATTATCTGAGTCGTGACCGTTGTGTTGCTGCAACCTTGAGGGCGTTGAGATTCC
The DNA here is from genome assembly GCF_050436625.1 of Paraburkholderia sp. GAS334. Lineage (NCBI taxonomy): Bacteria > Pseudomonadati > Pseudomonadota > Betaproteobacteria > Burkholderiales > Burkholderiaceae > Paraburkholderia > Paraburkholderia sp. GAS334. The sequence goes on from NZ_JBNDMO010000018.1 coordinate 104,478, forward strand.
GAGTCGTGGGACGCTTTCAGCGTGGATTGAAGAACTGCGCCCCGAAATCGGAAAGCGCGTTGTTGGCAGGGCTACTGGCGGCGTTCCAAAATCGCGAGAGGTGAAGCAGGCAGCAGTCATCGAACTGTGCACCCGGGAGGGAGGTGCCCGCGTAGTTGCTGAAAAGATAGGCGTGAGCAGGCCGACGCTTTACAACTGGAAAAACAAGCTACTCGGTCGTGAGGTTCCGGCATCCATGAAACGCCATAAGAATCCAGCACCGGCCCATGAGCGGGCGGAACTGGAGCAGCAGGTCGAATCGCTTCGACGCGACATCCGGCAATTGCAGCTCGAGCACGATATCCTGAAGAAGGCAAATGAACTGTTAAAAAAAGGACTGGGCGTCGACCTGCAACTCCTGAGCAACCGGGAGAAGACGATGCTGGTTGACGCCCTGAAACAGACCTACACGTTGCCTGAGCTGTTAGCCGTATTGGGGCTTGCTCGCAGTTCCTACTTTTATCACCGTGCACGTCTGCTCGTCGCTGACAAGCATGCTGACGCGCGTCGCGTCATCGCAGACATCTTCGAACTCAATCATCGTTGCTACGGATATCGTCGAATACGCGCGGCATTGGGCAGGCAGCAGGTCGTCATCTCGGAGAAGGTAGTGCGACGTTTGATGAGGCAGGAGGGTCTGGCCGCTGCCACAACCAGGCGACGTCGCTACGGCTCCTACCGTGGAGAAATAGGTACCGCGCCGGAGAACATCATCAATCGTGACTTCCGTGCAGCAGCCCCGAATGAAAAGTGGCTCATCGACATTACCGAATTCCAGATTCCGGCCGGCAAGGTCTGTCTGTCGCCGGTGATCGACTGCTTCGACGGTCTCGTTGTGAGCTGGTCAATCGGCACGCGGCCGGATGCCGAACTCGTAAATACCATGCTGGATGCGGCCATCGAGACGGTGGCCAACAGCGATGAACGGCCTGTGGTCCACTCCGATCGCGGTGCGCACTATCGTTGGCCGGGATGGCTCTCACGGATGCGCGATGCCAGGCTAGTTCGTTCGATGTCACGCAAAGGATGCTCGCCCGATAATGCAGCCTGCGAAGGTTTCTTCGGGCGACTCAAGACGGAGTTGTTCTATCCTCGTGACTGGCAGGCTACGACCGTTGAGGAATTCATTGAGGTAGTCGACTCCTACATCCGCTGGTATAACGCAAAGCGGATCAAGGTCTCGCTTGGCTCACTCAGCCCGCTCGAATACCGGGAGAGTCTTGGAATTGCGGCATAAACCAGTCCAAGATTTTAGCCGCACCCCCTTCTGGGGAAATTACGGGCGGCATTGACAACAGCCGCTCGACTCGCGCTCAATCTCGGCCCGCAAACCCGGCAGCAGGTGCCCTGCCTGCTGGGCCCACCAGTGCGCCCACGCGCGCCCGCCGATGTGCTCGACCCGCAGGTTGTGCAGCACCAGCAGCGAGCGGATCCGGTTGCTGTGGGCGGTGCGCTCCTGCCGCAGACGCCCGAGTTCCCGATGCACGCGCCGCTCATCCTCCTGCTCGGGAGTCGGGATCCGCGCGACCGCCCACACCCGCCCTTCACCCGCGTGGTAGCGCATCAGCATCGACAGCAGCTTGTCGCTGTCGAGCCGGTCCGTCTTCGCGCGGCGTGCCCGCCGGTTCACTTCGATACTGGCCGGCTCTACTACGAGGTTGGCGACCCCTTGCCCGGTCAACCAGCGGTGCAGCCAGAAGCCGTCCCGCCCGGCCTCATAGCAACTGCGCACGGGCGCATCAGTGGCCAGATGGCAGCGGGCTTTGGCTTTCGCGATCGAGGTCAGGACCGACGCCGTATCGCCGGCCACCACCGTACACCGGCTCGGCGCGCGCACACCGTCGCCCAGTGACAGCTTCCAGCTCGTATCGCCCAGTTCGAAGGCGACATACAGCCGCCCGACGATCGTTGTGTTGCCCTTGAGGGGCCGTGACAGGCGCATCCATTTGCGTGCTCCTTTCGAAAAACGGGTGTCGGAATCCTCCGTTTTACTCCAGGGGCTTACTCTCGATGACCTTCCATATCAGTATCTAAAGAGTTTCAAACATAATCAACTCTCCCGTCTGGAGGATGAGTCGATCACTGTGCGCTTATTTTATGTGGCGTTCATTTGCCGAAACTGATGCTACCAACGTCACGATCACGATGCTGTGGCACATATGGATGAGCGCCACATTCTGCACTGCGCTCTTCAGGGCACCGGTGCGAAAATATTCAGCATACATCTAACAATTATTGCGCTCGCTCACAAGCGTATTGATGCGCGCTGATACGTCCATCAAGAGCGTCGGCGCTTTACGGTGGTGTGTTGCCTGTTCATAAGCATAAGCCATCGCGATAAGCGCCGCTTCGTCCCATTGACGGCCAACAAAGATAATCCCGAACGGCGAACCCGACGCGTAGTAACCCGCTGGGACCGTCACGCCCGGCAATCCAGCGATATTGATTTCTCCGACCGTCGTTTCCTGAATCGTTTCCTCCCCATGAAGCGGCGGCAGTTCGCAACGCATTTGCGGAAACGCCAACGCGTCGAGTTGCTGTGCGTTCATCACAGCGTCGAAGATGCGCAGATACTGCGCCTTGAGTTCGATGAACTCGGAGATGTCCGGTGGCGTTGCCGGATTCGCTAGTGCCGCAGCAAATTGAGGCAAGTTGCGCACAAAACTGAGCACGCCCTTCGTACCGAACGCATCTTGCGAAGCGGTTGCCCTCGCGAAGTCGTCGAACGTCCTCAACGGGGAATCAGGACCCAGGCGCTGCAAGTATTGGTGAACGTCGTAGGGAATCGACTCGATGCCGCGCGCGTCGAAATTGACCAGCGGAGGTGTTGGCTTGCGAAGTAAAGAGAACGACGTAGCGGCAAACGGGTCTTCGACGAGAATCGCGCCTGCCGATTGCAACTCGTGCTTCGCGCGTTCGTACAGTTGCGCCGCTTCATCCGACAGCGGCTGCGCACGCCAGCCCGGTCCGTACAGACCGATCCGCTTCCCTTTCAACGCGTCGATGCTCAGCGACGCGGTATAGCCACCCGCCTGTTGATGTCCGACCGAAGCCAGCGTCTTCGGATCTTCCGATGAATGTCCCGCGAGCACATCGAGGCACAGTGCCGCGTCGCGCACGGTTCGCGCAATCGGGCCCACCACGTCACGATTGCCGGACAGCGGCACCACGCCCGTGTTCGGTACGAGTCCGACCGTTGGTTTGATCCCAACAAGGTCTTGCGACGACGCCGGGTTCTGGATGGATCCACCCGTTTCTTCGGCGAGTCCCAACACCGCCATCGCCGATGCAACGGCGGCGGCCGTGCCTGCACTGCTTGCGCCCGGCACGCGATCCGGCATCACGACATTCAGTGTCGGACCGGCCCAACTGTCGTTCGCATGCGTGCCGGAGTGGCTCAACACAGGCACATTGGTCTTGCCGAGCAAGATCGCACCCGCGGCGCGCATGCGCGCCACGACCGGCGCGTCTGTCGCCGGCATCAGATCGACGCCACCGGTCTTGCTGTAAAGCAGCGACCAGCCGGCCGTCGTTGGAAAACCAACCATGTCCATCGGATCCTTGACGACGACCGGGACGCCCGCCAGCGGTCCCAGTGATTCGCCGGCTGAGCGGCGCCGGTCGATGTCACACGCATCCTCGAGTGCTGCCGGGTTCAAAAAAATGAGGGCGTTGTATTTCCCGTTGTACGCTTCGATCTGTTCGAAACACGCTTTCGCGAGCAACTCAGCGGTAAAGCGTCCGCTTGCGAAACCGTCCTGTACCGCTTCTACGGTGAGATTCGCGAGATCAATGCCGACTTCGCGTTCTGAATTTGCATGCATATTTGACGGATCATGTGTCATGTCGCACTCGGTACATATAGTCGATTTAATGCTGACCACCCGACGCTGCACAGAACCGCCGGGAAGGCGGCCGCCAGAGTGATAGTGAAATACGAAGGCCATTGTTCGTCGCACGCAGCAGACCGAAAACAGTTTGCTGTGACCTTTGAAAGTCACAGAACTTGTCACGGCACCTGATTCACTCAACGCCTTACTTTGAGAGCGAACAATCCCTGCGGCCGGAAGTACAGGGCCACAATCACGAGCAAAAGAATGGTTGCCTTGGCCATCGATCCGCTCAACAGAAGTTCGAACATCGACTGAAGCTGGCCGATCGCAAACGCCGAGAGGAACGTGCCGAGCAGACTCTCGATGCCGCCGAACACGACAACGATGAACGTGTCGACGATGTACTGCTGCCCCGTCACGGGCCCGGTGGAAGCCAGCATCGTGAGCGCGCTGCCTGCGATGCCGGCAAGGCCGCACCCCACCGCGAAAGTCACAGCGTCCACGCGCTCCGTGTCGATGCCGGCAGCACCCGCCATCGCGCGATTCTGCATGACCGAGCGGATACGCAGACCCCAGCGACTGCGAAACAGGAACAGGTAGACCGCGAGCGCCACCGCCAAGGTAAGGAACAGAATGAAAATGCGGCTGAGCGGCAGGCCGATGTCCGGCGTGACATTCCATGCGCCCCTCAGCCATGAGACGGTCGGCACGCTGACGTCGATGGGCCCGAAGATCTGCCGGTAGACTTGCTGTAGCACCAGCGAGAGGCCCCATGTCGCGAGCATGGTGTCGAGCGGACGATGGTAGAGCCGACGGATCATCACCCGCTCGAGCACGAAGCCGGCCGCAGCCGTAACGGCGAACGCCACCAGAATCCCCACAAGAAAATAGGTACCCATCAGCGTGGGGAAAAACCGCTGGAAAATGACCGACGTCAGGTACGTCATGTATGCGCCGAGCGCCATGAGCTCACCGTGCGCCATGTTGATAACGCCCATCAGGCCGAAGACGATTGCGAGGCCCACCGCCATGAGCGCGAGCACAGTGAACAGGGACAGGCCATTGAACACCTGTACGAGGAAGACATCGAGAGACATGGTGGCGACCTTGTAAGTGGACGTCGCGGGCGCGCGCCGAACGCGCGCTACTCAATACCATTTGTGAAGCGCTTTACCCGAGCTTCGGGAACGGGTTCGGCTCAATCAGCGGCGACTCGTAGATGATGTCGACCTGCCCGTCCGGCCTGAACATCCCGATTAGTGAATGCTTCCACAGGTGGTGATTGCTGACGTGAAAGTGCACGTCCCCTTCGGGGGCGCTCCAGGCGAGTCCCGATGAAGCAGCAACCACATTGGCGACATCGGTGCTCTTCGCTTTCTCCACGGCGAGCTTCCACAGGTAGACCGCGGTATAGGCGGCTTCAAGCGTATCGCCCAGCACCCGATCCCGCCCATACTTCGCCTTGAATGCCGCTACGAATTTCTCGTTCTGTGGGTTCTTTTCGCTCTGGAAATAGCCCATGCACGAGTACACGCCCACCAGGTTGTCCTTGCCGATGCCAATCGCCTCCTCCTCGGTCACCGCCAGCGCCATGATCGCCTGGTTCTTGCCGGTCATCCCCACGGAGTTGAGCTGCTTGTAAAACGCGACATTCGATCCCCCGACGATGGTAGAGAGAATCACGTCAGGCTTGGCCGCCTTGATCTTGTTAATCACCGACGAGAACTCCGTTGCGCCCAACGGAAAGTAGTCCTCGCCGAGCACCGTGCCGCCCGCCTTTGCAATCGCCGCCTTCGCGATACGGTTGGTGGTGCGCGGCCAGATGTAATCGGAGCCAATCAGGTAGAACTTCTTGCCTTTGTTCTTCGCCAGCCAGTTCACGGCGGGAATGGTTTGCTGCGTCGCTTCCTGGCCGGTGTACATGATGTTCTTCGACATCTCCAGACCTTCGTAGTAGGTCGGGTAGTAAAGCAGCCCGTTGTAGCGCTCGAATACCGGAAGCACGGCCTTGCGCGACGCCGAGGTGTAGCAGCCGAACACCGCCGCCACCTTGTCGCTTTCCACGAGCTTCTGCGCCTTTTCAGCAAAAGTGGGCCAGTCGCTCGCGCCATCTTCCACGATCGGCGCGATGGGCCGCCCCATCACGCCGCCAGCCGCGTTGATCTCCTCAATCGCGAGTTTTTCCGCGTCGACCACGTGCGCCTCCGCAATCGCAATCGTACCGGTCAGCGAATGCAGAATGCCAACCTTAATCGGGTCAGCAGCGTTTGCCCCGCGCGAGCCCAGGATGAGGGCACCCGGGAGCGTACTGGCGGCCGCCGCGGCAGCGGCTGTTTTCAAAAAGTCGCGTCGAGAATTCTTCATGGTGCCTTCATCGAAAAAGTAGTAAACAAAAAAAAGCCCGCAACTAAGGATGACTTAGCTGTCGGGCTTTTTGGCCTTTACCGTATATGACACCTTTGTCACATGCGGCGGAATTCACTATGATCGTTCTGCAGGACTGGCGTGCTGCTCCAGATCACGAGCGTTAAACAGCAAGGTTCGTGCCAAATTACTCGCGTCATCGCCGGAATCCGTCGACCGCCTTGGCATCGCCTTATATAAATTTGATTCAACGACGATGCCGCAATCTCAGCGAGCCTTACGAAGTCCGCGCAGATGTGCGTCCAACACGCCAATTTGTGGCAAAAATGCACGATGGCTGTGCGCAGCGAAGCTTGTGCGCACAAGTCTGGGCGAACGGACCGCAATAAGAAAACGCATCGACGTCACAGGAAACCCAATATGTCTTCACCCAGATATGAACCCGTGAAAATCGGCGTGTTGTATTCGACCACGGGCGTAACAGGTCTCATCGAATCCTCGCAGCAAAGCGCCACCCTTTTCGCAGCCGACGAAATTAACCGCGCGGGAGGCATCAATGGCCGGGAAGTCCAGCTGCTTGTCCGCGATCCGGGCTCGGTTGCGGCCAACTATGCGTCGATGGCCGAGGAGTTGATTGTCGAGGAAGGTGTGCGGCTCATCATGGGTTGCTACATGTCGAGCGGCCGCAAGGTAGTGATCCCCGTGGTCGAGCGGCACAACGCACTGCTCTTCTACCCGACGCTCTATGAGGGCTTCGAGTACAGCCGCAACGTTTTTTGCACGGGTACCCTGCCTAACCAGACCTGCGTTCCCCTCGCCGATTACATGCTTGAAAACTTCGGCTCGCGCGTGTTCATGATCGGCTCGGATTACATCTACCCTTACGAAACGAACCGCATCATGAAGGACTTCGTGTTCGAGCGCGGTGGCGAAACGGTGGACGAGCTCTACGTGCCGCTCGACGCCAGCGAGGAACACTATCGCGTGATCGCTACGCGCATCGCGGCGCTGTCACCCGACTTCGTGTTCTCGACGGTGGTGGGCGTCGGCGTCGAGCACCTGTATCGCAGCTTCGCGAAGAGCGGCCTCGATCCGCGCACCATGCCGATTGCCAGCGTGACGACGTCCGAGGCAGAGATTGCCGCGATGGGCGCGCACCTTGGCGAAGGCCACTTCACATCTGCCTCGTACTTCCAGTCCGTCGACACACCAACGAACCGCGCCTGCCTCGACAATTACCGGCGATTCATGGGCGGCGACGCCGTCACCAATATGTGCTGGGAGGCGGCCTACTTCCAGATGCACGTGCTCGCCAATGCCATGCGCAGCGTGGGCAGCGACAATCCGGTGTCACTGCTGCGTGCCTTGCCGGGCATGGAGTTCGATGCGCCGCAGGGACGCATCCGTATGGACGAAGAGAATCATCACGCCTATCTTCATACCCGAATAGGCCGAGCCAATGCAGCGGGACAGTTCGATATCGTCAGCGCAATACCTGAGCGCGTGCGTGCCGACCCGTATGTGATCGCGCACACGCCGGCCGATAGCGGTCCGTTCGCGCACGGCATTCCCACTACCGCCGGGGGTCTTTCATGACACGTAGGCAGCCGACTTCTCAAGCCTTGCAGGACATACGATCGCTGCGTATAGCGGTGGTGCACTCACCCGACCAGGACAGGGATGAGTTGCTCGGGCACCTGAAACGGATCGGTTGCAAGGTGCAAGTATGCTGGCCGAACCTCGATGTCGAACTCGACGCGATCGACCTGGTGATCATGTCAGTGAACCCGCAGACCGCCGCGACCCATCACACCTGGCTCGGCCAGAAAGGCGCGCCGCCCATCATTCCCGTCGTGACCTATGAAAATCCGGTGGTGATCGAAGCGGTCATGCTGCTCAATGCCTTCAGCGTCATTCCATCGCCGGTTCGCTCGTTCGGCGTGCTCACCGCGATCGCTGTCACCGTCGCGCAGCACAAGAAGCAAAAGTCGCTGGAAAAGTACATCCAGCGCGCTGAGGAAAAGGCATCGAAGCAGCGGACGATCGAACTCGCCAAGTCGATTCTCATGAAGAGTCAGCAACTATCGGAAGAAGATGCGTACCGTGCGTTGTGTTTGCAGGCGCGCGACAATCACGCGCTGATAGAAGCCGTCGCCGATGAAATCGTCAGGACCGATTCCATGCGCACTGAAACGCCCGTTAGCAGTGCGGGACGCACCACCGATGCACAGCCGCGCACGTTTGTCGCGCAGGACATGCCGGCAAAAATCGATGGCCGAGTGTCCGCGAGCAGTACTGAAAGCCGCTAGCGGCAAACGCTGACAGCGCGCACATGCATTACGCGCAGTCACAGGCACACTTTTTGCTGAATCTTTGTCGCAGCATAAGTCTGCGCCTTGATCTCAATCAGGCGTAAGCAGCAGCAAAGCTTGACTCAACGATGCCGAACGAGACAAAGACGTCTCGGACGGCAAAAGGCCAAAAAGCCCGACTTGCCAGTGTTTCTGGCATTCGGGCTTTTTTGCGTTTCAGCGGCTGTGCAAGCGCGCAGACGCTGCAAATCGCGCGGCGTATCGACGGCCTTGTTCCAGTTTTCTGTAAAAAAGATTAGTCATCCTTCAAATCTCTCTATGAGGTTGATCTCATGATTCCTATCCCAAAGAAAGGCACGCCCGAACGCGAGCGGTTGATCGCGCTTCACAAGGAATGCACGGAGTCCATGCATGGCGTGGCGGGCTTCTCGGTCCTCAAGTGCCAGACACCCGGCGACACCACCGTCGTGACCGGCGGCACCCATGAGTACCATGACCTGCGCCGTGTGTTGCTGCGCATGCGCGGTGCGTCGCCGAAAAACAAGCTTATCGTAATCTGTACGAAGGTGGACGCCGAATGGCGCATCGGCCGGCTGTCGGGCATTCGCGGCCTGCCGCCGGTTTTCGTCACCGACGATGTCTACACCAGCGAGCAGGATATCCAGCACGCGATCTTCCTGATGCGTCTGGACGAGATGCCGGAGACCGACGGCATGCCCGAGCACTATTCACAAGGTTACAAGCGTCGCGACGACAACTGGCCGGTGACCTGACCCGGTCTGCAATAACGCCCTTCCCTGCGCGGCCCGGCCGGCGCGGGGACCACGACGACCGCCGCTCGACGAGCGGCATCAAGGCAGGAGCGATTCTCCATGTGTGCAATGCGACTCACCGGCTACGCGGACAAATTCAGCGTCCATCCCGGCGACACGATCAGGTTCTACGTCAACTGTGACGGCCCGGCGCAATACCGCGCATCGATCGTGCAGATGATCAACGGCGACACCAACCCGCGCGGACCGGGTTTCATCGAGAAGGCCGTCATGGCCGATTGCGAAGCCACTTACGACGGCCGCCCGCAAGCGGTCTACGGTGGCTCGTATGCGTACGTGCCGGATGCGCCACAACTGCAGGTGGAGAGCTTCACGCTGCAATGCTGGATCTGGCCGACCACGCCGCGCACCGATGCGCGCTACTGGAAGCACGGCGAGCAGGGCCTCGTCACGAAGTGGTCGAACGGCGCGGGCTATGGCCTCTTCATCAATGAGGACGGCTGCGCCGAACTGCGCATCAACGACCAGACCGTCACCACCGGCGCGCCTCTGCGGGACCATGCGTGGCATTTCCTCGCCGCCACATTCGATGCGAAGAGCGGCGCCGTGGTGCTGTATCACGAACCGCAGATCGCCTATGCGCTCGACCCGGCCGTGCTGCCCGTTGAAGCGCAGTGCGCCGGCCCGATCAGGCACGCGGACATTCCGCTCGTCATCGCGGGATTCGTGAAGGAACTCGAAAGCGGTCCGATCGGCCGCTCGTCCGTGCCACAGGGCGTATTGATCGGCGGTCACTACAACGGCAAGATCGATAGCCCGCGCCTGTGCAACCGCGCGCTCTCGCGCTTCGAGATCGAGACGATGAAGGCCGGTGTGCAACCCGGTCTGAGCGAGCGCCGCCATTCAGGGCCGACCGGCCCGTTGTCCGAATGCATCGTGGCGGCATGGGACTTTTCGGACGGCATCGACACGCTCGTATGCCGCGACCAGGGACCGTACAAATTTCACGCATCGCTCGTCAACTGCCCGACGCGCGCCATGACCGGCTACAACTGGGCCGGCCGCAACTTCGACTGGAAGCACGCGCAGAAGGAATACGGCGCGATCCACTTCCACGACGACGACCTCGACAATGCGCGCTGGGACGCCAGTTTCGAATGGAAGGTGCCGGAGGACATCAAGAGCCGCTTCTACGCGGCAAAGCTCACCACGTCCGAAGGCGACGAAGACTACATCCCGTTCTGGATCGTGCCGAAGCTCGGCGCGAAAAAGTCGAAGATCGCAGTGATGGTGCCGACCATCAGCTATATGGCGTATGCGAATGAGCACGTTGCATGCAATGCCGGCGGCGCAGAGCTTTTCGTCTATCGCGTTCCGATCATGCAGCAGCAGAACATGTTCCTCGCCGAGCATCGCGAGTACGCCGGTTCGATCTACGACACGCATACCGACGGCAGCGGCATCTGCCTGTCGTCGCGGCTGCGGCCCATCCTGAGCATTCGCCCGAAGTACGACCACTTCCTCGCACAGGCGCCGTGGCAATATCCGGCCGATCTGCACCTCGTGTACTGGCTCGAGACGCTCGGCTACGAATACGACGTCTTCACCGACGAAGACCTGACCTACGACGGCCTTGCGCGCCTCGAAGACTACAACGTCATCATCACTGGCTCCCATCCGGAGCATAATTCGGGACCGCAGCTTGACGCGCTGCACGACTACACGCAGCGCGGCGGCCGCATCATGTACATGGGTGCCGACGGCTGGTACTGGGTGCATTCGTATCATCCGGCCTACGATGAACTTGGTCGCGGCATCGTCACCGAAATGCGCCGCTGCGAATCGGGCATCCGCACGTGGCGTGCCGATCCGGGCGAGTATTACCATCAGGGTACCGGCGAACTCGGCGGCATGTGGCGCTACCGCGGTCGCTACCTGCATTCGGTCGCGGGCACGGGCATGTCGTCGGAGGGCTTCGATATCTCCAGCTATTTCTCGCGCACGCCGGAAAGTCTCGACGAACGCGTTGGCTGGGCCTTCGAAGGCATCGACTATGACGAGAAACTCGGCAACTTCGGCCTCGTCGGCGGCGGTGCAGCAGGACTCGAACTCGATATCGTCGACACCATGCTCGGCTCGCCGCCACACATTCTGACCGTGGCCACCTCCGCGGGACGTCACACTGAAGCCTACCTGCTCGTGATGGAAGACTTCGGCTTCAACCAGCAGGGCCTGGACGGCACCGTCCATCCACGCGTTCGCGCCGACATCACCTTCCATGAGACGCCAAACGGAGGCGGATGTTTCGCCTTCAGTTCGATCGCGTATTGCGGCTCGTTGCCCTGGAATAATTGCGACAACAACATTTCGCGGCTGACGAAGAACGTGCTCGATCGCTTCAGTGCCGACGGCCCGCTGCCGGCCGCCTCGGCGAGCGCGGTCGTACACCGTGGACGCGCTGACTATGAATCGCCCGCTGTCGTGACAACGAGCTGATTCGCAGGGAGACAACACCATGAGTGAAATCGTCGCGTCACGCGTTAAGGCGCCCGTTCGGACGTCCTCGCTTAACGCCGATGCCTACCGTACGCTCGCGTTCGCGCAGATCGAGGACGATGCGGTCTGGACCCGCGAGTGGATCTGCATCGGCGTCGATGAGGACATTCCCGTCGCGGGCGACCTGCTGCCGTTCACCGTCGGTGATCATGCGGTGCACGTGCAACGTCTCGCGAGCGGCCGACTGGCTGGCCGCTTCAACCTCGCGCAGCACGGCGGCTGCCGCGTCGTACCGCTGCAATGCCGGCAAGGTGCGAAAACGTCGTGCTCGTTCACGTCTTGCGGACACAGCCGCGACCGCGCGCCGTTGACAGCAGCCGAAACCGGCACGCCGAGCCCCGAGATGTATCAGTATCTCGGGCTGCGTCCGGAGCGTCTGCTGGGCGTGCGTGTCGCCGCATTCGGGCCACTGCTGTTCGTTCATCTCGACCCGGCGGGCAAGGCGTTTGAAGCCGGCGCGGTACCAGCCGCCATTGCAAGCGTGAGCGAGCGGCGCGGCAACGAGTGGATCGAACTGTCCGGCAACTGGAAGCATGTGGGACAGCGCATTGCGGCAGGCGCGAAGCTCGTCGGTGCACGCGACGGGGGCGCAACATTCGAAAGCGGTGACGATCCGGTGCGTGCCACGTGGTGTTTTCCTAATCTGATCGTGCTCTCTGCCGGCAAGAGCACGTGCGTGATCGTTCTCCAACCGGTGGCATTGCAGCGCACAGTATGCCGCGTGAGCGTCTACGGCTCGCAATCGCTCGCGAGATGGCAGGATCTGCTCGAGCGCCGCTGCGCCGCAATCGACATTCCTGCCGATTCGGCCCGCTGGCTCGAAAGCACGCTCGCCGCCCGCATCGCACGGCGCACGAACCTCCTTCCCCTTACCGGATACGCCACCACATGATTGCCGTGACGCAACCGAGCCTCGACGAGGCCGTCAAGTTATATGCGAAGGGCCGTTTCGACGACGCCTTCCATTCCTTCGAAGCCCTCGCCGAAGCGGGCGACAGCAACGCTCAGGCATGGCTCGCCGCGCTCTATGCGAATGGCGAAGGCGTCGAAGCCGATTTGCAGCGCGCGTTCGAATGGTATGAAAAGGCCGCACGCCAGGGACATACGCAAGCGCAGACGAATCTCGGCGCCATGCTGCTGTCGCCTCACGAAGCGCTGCACGACGAGGCCGAGGGCGTGCGCTGGATCACGATGGCGGCCGGGAACGGCGACCCGTTCGCACAGGCGAACCTCGCCAGTCTCTTCGCGAAAGGCCGCGGAATGCAGCAGGACGATGCGGCAGCCGCGCAGTGGTATCGGCGTGCTGCTGAACAGGGCCATTACCCGTCGCAGGCGCGGCTTGGTTTCAGCTATGCGACGGGACGCGGCGTCGAGCGCGATCGGGTGCAGGCCTTCGCGTGGCTCTCGCTGGCCGCGCAGCATGGCGTCGGCACCGCGCTCAATGCACTCGAGAACGTGCTGAGCGACATGTCGGCGGAAGAAAAGCGCGCGGGCGCGAACCTCTTCGAGCAGTGGCGCTCACGCACCGCTAGCGGAACTTCGCCGGCGCGCCTGATGCCGCTTGCAGGATAAAACAGGCACGATGCCCCGGAGGAAACGGTGAACTACAGCGTGCAGCAGATCAAGTTCGAGTGCTTCAGCTACATCAAGGAGTTCGGCGCGCGTATGGAAGACTGGGTGATCGGCGCGGCGAGCGACCCCGATTGCGCGCTCTTCGAGGCGTGCGCCGTGGATCGCCGCGAGGACATCTGGATGTGGAAGCCCGCGCTGTCCCCGGCGGCGGCTTCGGCGGTGATCGATTTCATGACGTCGCGCTACCGGTTGAGCCGCGCGGCCACGCACGCGGGCGACGCGCCCGCGCGCTTCGTCTTCATGTACAGGAAGCGGCCGGCACAGCGTTGAGCGGGCTACGCCGTGACCGCTGCGATCCGTTGCAGCGCGCCGGCGAGACCGTCTTCCTGCGCCGCCAGGGCCACGCGTTCGCGCCCGAACATCGCAACGGCGACATCGAGTGAAGCGGCGTCGAACGAGAGGCAGGCACAACGAATGCCCTGTGCCGCCAGCTCTCTGATCGCGCGGCGCATGTCCTCCTGCAGATAGCGCGGATCGAAACTGTCGACGTCGAAGGGTACGCCGTCCGATACCACGAGGACCGAAGCCGTCACGCCGCTGCGGACTTCGGGCGCGAGCGTCGCGCCGACGTGCCGGAGCGCCGCACCAAACCGGGTCGACAGTCCCGGACGAACAGCCATGAGCCTCGTCTCGACGGCACCGCTCCACGCATCGGCGAAATCCTTGAAGATATGAAACCGCACGCGCTGGCGGCCGTCGGAGTGAAAGCCGTACATCGCGAACGGGCGGCCATTCGCCGCGAGCGCGCGGCCCAGCATGCAGCTCGACGCAACCGCGCCGCGCATGCGCCCCGCCGCCGACGCCGACAGATCCAGCAGCACCGCGAGCGGCCCGCTCTCCGAACGCATGCGCCGCACAATGAAGCCCTTGACGTCGTCAGCCATGCCGCGACGCGCATCGATACGGCCCATAATGCAGGCATCCAGGTCGAGCACGTCGCCTTCATATGCTCGCGTACTACCCACCGCCACGCGATGCCGCGCCGCGCGAAAAATAGCGCGCACGCGCCGCTCCGCCGCTTCGTCGACGAACTCGGGCAAAAGCCGGTCGCCCGGTTCAGGACGCAGCGACTCCACCCGACACCAGTGACTCCGATAGCGCCGGATCACATAATCCCATTCGCGATACCGCGCCACGGAGACAACGGTCGATGGCGTCTCGTCGTCGTGCTCCGCGGGTGCGGCCGACGCCGGCGCTTCGCCCGGACTTGCAGCGAGCCCGCGAGGCGGTTGCGCGGCATCGGGCAGCAGCTCGCGCAGGTTCGGCGACTCCTGTAGCGTCGCGTTGCGCTCGGCAGGAGCGTCGTCGGGCGCATGGGCGATCGGCGTCGGCTCGGCGTTCCAGACGAGGCTATTGTCGTCGCGATACGCGGCCTCCTGCGCATAGGTCTTCGCGTTGAACTGCACGCGCATCTGGCCGAGATCGTTGCCGAGCAGGTTGCCAAGCTCGCGCGAGATGGCCGGATCGGCGCCGTGCGTCGCGGCGAACGCTGCGTCGAAGAGACGCCGGCCTTTCGTCACCCAGCCGTCGTCGTCGGCATAATCCGGGTCGAGCAATGCGCGCGACAACCTTGCGATCAGCGCCGGCGCCGTCCTCGCGCCCTGCGTGCCGGTCCGATGAAACGGCAGCCACCACTGCCGCAGACCAGGATAACGCAACACGGCGAGCCGCTCGACACGCGCATCCTCGAACGCCCCCACCAGCGCGACCTGCAGCGGCCGCAGCTTGCCCTGATCGAAGCGCGCCGTCGACCACGTCAGGTGTGCGGCGGCATGCGCCGCGCTCGCGAGGTAGAAGAGAGCTTCGTCGGCGGGTTCATCGCATGCGACCCGCGCGTCGGGTAGGAACAGCACCGGCTCCGTCACGAGCGGACGATCCGCCCGCATCTCGCCGTCGTCCCTCTGTGCGGCGAGCGACTGAACTTTCGGCGCGATGCTCCACGCCGCCTTCAGGTAGAAAGCGAGCACGCGCGCGGCCGCGTCCAGTGAACCCGTGACTGCCTGGTCCGCCCGCATCGCTTAGCCGAACACGCCGGCGACCACCGCCATCAGCGCGGCGCACAGGTCCGCGTCGTCGGCGAGCGGCTGGATCACGCCGATGCGGCACGCGGACTGCTCGTCCATGCCGCCGACAATCAGCGTCGCCGCATAGATCAGCATGCGGGTCGATGCGCCCTCGGGCAAAGCGGGATCGTCGAGCGCGCGCGTGCGCGCACCGAGCGCCACCAGCTTTTGCGCGACTTCGGCACTCACGCCGGTCTCATGCGCGACAATGTCCGCTTCGGCGTGCGCGTCGGGCCAGTTCATGTCGAGCGCGACGAAGCGTTGCCGGGTGGACGGCTTCAAGTCCTTCGACGCGTGCTGGTAATGCGGATTGAACGAGATCACGAGCACGAAGTCGGGATGCGCCGCGATCAGCTCGCCGCACTTGTCGATGGGCAGGATGCGGCGCGAATCGGTGAGCGGATGGATCACAACCGTCGTATCCGTGCGCGCTTCCACGACTTCGTCGAGATAGCAGATCGCTCCGTGGCGCACCGCTTGGGTAAGCGGTCCGTCCTGCCAATAGGTGCCATTGCCGTCGAGCAGGTAGCGACCTACCAGATCGCCCGCCGTCATGTCCTCATGGCAGGCAATCGTGACGAGTGGACGCCCGAGCTTCCACGCCATGTACTCGACCAGCCGGGTCTTGCCGCAGCCCGTCGGCCCTTTCAGCATGATCGGCAAACGGGCGTGATAGGCCGCCGCGAACCACTCGGTCTCGTGATGCACCGGCCGATACCACGGTTCCTTCGGCAGCCGCCACGGATCGAGCGGTAGCGCGGCGGTTGCGAGATGCGGCCTCGTCATGGGGGCTCCTTGTATTGGACGATTGAATGATTGGACGCTATGCATCGCTCACCCGTTGCACAACGCGCCGCGAACCGCATCGATCGCGCGGGCGAGCGTCTTTCGCAACGAAAGACTGTCGGTGGCGAGGACGCGCATGAACGCGCCGCACTGTCCGGGCAACAGGCCGGCACCCGCGTAGACGGCATCTTCGGTCGCTTGTTCGAGCGCGTGGGCGGCGGCAGCCCCTTCTTCGGCATCGAGCGTCAGCACCATCAAGCCACCATGCGCGGCGAAGCGCGAACTCACGCCACCCAACGGCCGGCCCGATGCCCCGTCGAGACGGAAGCGGTCGAGCGCAAGCAACTGGCCCTGTGCGCCGCGCACCGAGATCGCCGCATCGAGCGCGCCGAACGGCGTCTCGCTGCCTGTGGGGTCGTGCGTCGTATAGCAGTCGGCCAGCATGATGCGCGCACCGGGATGCAGGACGACGTCGATGCTGCTTTCGAGCCGCGTGCCGGGAAAGAGAATCGACGGATGCGGCAGCCAGTCGAGTTGCGCGCCCGCGTGCGCTTCGATATGCACGCGCGATTTCGCCGAGCCGCGTGTCATCGAGTGGACGATGGTGGCCGCAGCCGTCTCCACACGAGCGCGTGCCCGTTCGGTCGCGACGACATGCTGATGCACGTCGTCGTCCTCGAACAGTCCGCCCGACGACGACTGCACGATCACTCGCGCATCCGCTCCATGCGCAAGCAGGCGGCCCACATGATACGGATACCCCGCGCGCTGCCGCGACAGATAAGTGGCGCCCGACGGCCCGCGCGAAAAGCACAGGTCGAGTTGCGGCTGCCAGAGTCCGGCGCTCGCCGGCAGGGCGTCAATGCGCATCGAAGAGCACGTTCTCCACGATCGCGTCGACTACGACATCGACGCCGTCGCCCGTCGCACAGTTGGTGAGCGTGACCGCGCGCTGGCCACGCACCTCGCGCGCCTCCCTCACCATCCGTTCGAGATCGACGTCCACGTAAGGCGCCAGATCGAACTTGTTGATGACGAGCAGATCGCAGGACACGACGCCGAGCCCGCGCTTGCGGGGGATATCGTCGCCGGCCGCCACGTCGATCACAAAGATCCAGTAGTCCACCAGATCCAGAGAAAACGATGAAGCGAGATTGTCGCCGCCCGACTCGATCAGCACGAGTTGCAGGCCTGCGAAGCGCTCGTCGAGTTCGTCGGCGGCCTGCAGGTTCAGCGTGGGATCCTCGCGGATCGCCGTATGCGGGCACGCGCCGGTTTCGACCGCGAGCACACGCGCCGGATCGATCAGACCGCTGCGGCGCACGCGCTCAGCATCCTCGCGCGTGACGAGATCGTTGGTGATGACCGCGAGCTCGATGCCGCGCGCGGCGAAACGCGGGATCAGCCGCTCGAGCAGTCGCGTCTTGCCCGATCCCACCGGACCGCCGATACCGACCCGCGCCGCTCGCGCCGTCGATTGAAACACCGGCTGAATATCGAAAGCTTCCATTTCAACTGGCACCGAACGTCTCCGGAAAGTACGAGCGATTAGCGCAACATGTAGCGCCGCGACAGCGGCACTTCGCGCGCCGGATCGCAGCGGATGACCTGCCCGTCGATCATCACGTCGAAGGTCTGCGGGTTGACCGTGAGATTCGGGCAGGCGTCGTTGTGCAGCATGTCGCGCTTGCTGAGTTTGCGGGTGCCGCACGCGCCGACGAGTTGCCGCGCGAGCCCGAGCTTCGCCGCCGCGCCCGCATCGAGCGCGAGCGGATTCACGAAGTTGACCGCGAGCGAGGCCGGCGCGCGGCCGAACGCGCCCCACTGCGGGCGCATCGCAAGCGGCTCGCAGGTCATCAGCGAGGCCGCCGAGTCGCCCATCGCCCCCCACGCGATAAAGCCGCCCTTCACGACCACCTCCGGCTTGATGCCGAAGAACGCGGGCCGCCACAGCACGATGTCGGCGAACTTGCCGTCCTCGAGCGAACCGACCGTATCGGCGATGCCGAAGGTGCGCGCCGCGTTGATCGTGTACTTGGCGATATAGCGCTTGATGCGCTCGTTGTCGCCGCGCGCCGAGCGTTCGCCAGGCAGGCGCCCGCGCTGGTCCTTCATCTTCGATGCGAGCTGCCACGTGCGGCAGATCACCTCGTTGATCCGGCCCATGCCCTGGCTGTCGGAGCCGAGCATCGAGATCGCGCCGAGGTCGTGCAGCACGTCCTCGGCGGAGATGGTCTGCGCGCGTACCCGCGATTCCGCGAACGCCACGTCCTCGGGCACCGCGGGATTCAGGTGATGGCACACCATGATCATGTCGAGGTGTTCGTCGAACGTGTTAATGGTGTACGGGTTGGTCGGGTTGGTCGAGGAAGGCAGGCAGTTCATGCGCCCGGCCACCGCGATGATGTCCGGCGCATGGCCGCCGCCCGCACCTTCCGTGTGATACATGTGAATGGTGCGGTCCTTCACCGCCGCGATGGTGTCTTCCAGGAAGCCCGATTCGTTGAGCGTGTCCGAATGCAGTTGCACCTGGAAGTCGTATTCGTCCGCGACGCTCAGGCACGTATCGATCACGGCCGGCATCGCGCCCCAGTCTTCGTGGATCTTGAGACCGAGGCAGCCACCGCGCAACTGGTCGACGAGCGAACCGGGCTTGCTCGAATTGCCGCGTCCGAGAAAGCCGAAATTGAGCGGCCACTGTTCGGAAGCCTGCATCATGCGCCCCACGTTCCACGCCCCGCCGCAATCGATCCCCACCGTAATCGGCCCGAGCGAGCCGCCGATCAGCGTGGTCAGTCCCGAGGCAAGCGCGTGCTCGCAGAGCTGCGCCGAATCGAAATGCACGTGCACGTCGATGCCGCCCGGCGTCGCGATCAGGCCTTCGGCATCCTTGACCGTGGTCGCGACGCCGCACACGAGCTTCGGATGCACGCCGTCCATGACCTGTGGATTGCCGGCCTTGCCGATCGCGACGATGCGCCCGTCCTTGATGCCGATGTCGCCCTTGATGATGCCGAGCACCGGATCAATCACGGTCGCGTTGCAGATCAGCATATCGAGCGCACCGTCAGCGCTGTCGTGGCCCGCCTTCAGTCCCATGCCGTCGCGCAGGGTCTTGCCGCCGCCGTGCAGGCATTCGTCGCCGGGCACTGCGTAGTCGTACTCGATCTCGGCGAGAAGCGACGTGTCGCCCAGGCGAACCGCATCGCCGGTGGTTGGGCCGAACATCTCGGCGTAGGCTTTGCGTGTCATCGTGACCATTCAGGCTCCCTTGAAGCCGCGCGCGGCGGCGCGGTCGATGGCCGCTTCACGCAGACCGGTTGCGTCGACGGCGCCGTCGGTCAATCCGTTCAGGCCGAAGATCTCCTGCGTTCCGCCGAATGCGACGAGCGTCACCTCTTTGTGATCGCCCGGTTCGAAGCGCACGGCCGTGCCCGCCGGGATGTCGAGCCGCTTGCCGAACGCGGCCGCGCGATCGAAACTCAGCGCGCGGTTGACCTCGAAAAAGTGAAAATGGCTGCCGACCTGGATCGGGCGGTCGCCGGTGTTCATCGCGATGAGCACGACTTTCGCGCGACCCGCGTTCAGTTCGATGTCTCCATCCGCGGCGAGAAGCTCTCCTGGGACGAGCGCGTCGGCGGGACGCGACTCATTGCCCGCACGGATCGGCTGATGCACGGTGACGAGCTTGGTGCCGTCGGAAAACGAGCCTTCTACTTGCAGCATAGGGAGCAGGTCGGCCACGCCTGGCAGCACATCGTCTTCAGTCAGAAGCGTCGAGCCGTACGCGATCAGGTCCGCGACGCTGCGCCCTTCGCGCGCGCCTTCCAGAATTTCGTCAGCGATAATCGCGACCGCTTCTGGATGGTTCAGTTTGAGCCCCTTGTCACGATGACGCCGAGCGAGCTGCGCAGCGGTGTAAAGCGTGAGGCGTTCGTATTCGGTGGGTGTCAGTAGCATCTGCGCATCCGTCGCATTCAGTTCAGTTGGCGAAGAGCCGCGCGTCGTGCCGGTGACGGCGCATTACGGCGATATCCGCGGCGAAGGTGCTGGACCACAGTTCGTCGAGACCCGGCGCTGGACGTGCCAGCACGGCGGCGAGCGGCAGGCGCAGACACGTGAGTACGCGCTGTGCATCGAGATGACCGACGATGCCGAGCCGCACCGCAGAACTCACGGCGCCCGTGCACGCCGCATGCGCGGAGATCGCTCGCGCCTCGCCCTCACCGATGCCGAAACTGCGCCACAGCATGCCCTGCACGGCCGGCAGATGGCCGGGCGTGCGCCCGGCGGCGATGGCCGCACGCAGGTCCTTCGCGAGCGCCACATCGAGCCGCGCATGCACCTCGGCAAGCGTGCGGCCGAGCCGGCGCGACCCTTGCCGCATCGGTTCGGGCAGCGTCACGGCTTCGGCAGCGGCATCGACCTCAAGCCAGGCGTCGAGCGAGTCCGCCCGCCAGGCGGCGCACACAATGCCCTGATCGAGGCTCGCCCAGCGTGCTAGCGCCTGCTCTTGCACGAACACCGCAAGCGACGCGGCATCGGTCACGAGTCCGTCCTGCTGCAAGCCCTCGAGGCCCCATGAAAAGGCCATCGAACCGCTCGGGAAAAAGCTGTCCGATTGCTGCAGGCTCGCGAGCAGACTCGTGAACTCAATCATGCACGTACTCGTGTTCATGCGGATGTGCGTGAGGATGTGCGTGAGGATGCTCGTGCGCATGTTCGTGACCATGCTGGATCTCGCCGATGCGGCCATCTTCGAGCATGGGCGCAAGCCGCACGCGGTAGTCTTCGACAGGCCCCTTCATCGCGATCTCTAGCACGACCCCGTCAAAGCGCACCGCCCAGTGCATGTTGCCGGCGAAATATCCGAGTTCGAGCGAGCTCGCGGCGTCGCGCGCCTGCACACGCAGCCAGCGCGTGTGCTCGGTGCGCACGACGAGCGCCGCGTCGGCATCCAGATGCAGCACCGCGCCGTCGAAAAGATGCGTCTGGCGATCGAGCGCGATGCCGCATTCCACGCCGCGCTGGGTGTGCGTGCGCAGCCGGTGACGGCGGATGTCGTCGGCGGCGATCGTGACCGTGTCCACGTGCCCACGATGTTCGAGCGCGTGTAGCAGATCGGCTACGTGCGGGTCCGACGCGCTGCCCACGATGGACGTATAGGTAATCATCGCGCGCTACCGATGCGTCAGGTCCGACGGGTTCGGGATGCCGGGGATCGGGCATTCCTCGGTGCCGGGCGTGCTGCGCGTGATGTCTTCCACCATCTTGCGTGTCGCCTCGGGGTCGGTGATCCACTTCGAATAGAAGTCGAACGGGCATTCGGCCACGCCGTTCGCATCCTCGCGGGAATTGATCTTGCCCGTGTAGCCGCGATGCAACAGCTTGTACAGATGGTTTTCCGACTGCATGTTCTTGCGCGCATCGCGGATCAGGCCCTTCGAGAGCGCCGCGTACTGGATGCCCATCTCCTCGGTGCCGCACTCGCCGAGCGTGCGTCCGTCGAAGCCGACGATCGACGAGTGGCCGAAGTACGAATACACGCCGTCGAAACCCGCCGCGTTCGCAACCGCCACATAGACGTTGTTGGCCCAGGCCATCGACTTCGCCATCACGATCTGCTGTTCCTTCGCCGGGTACATGTAGCCCTGACAGCGGACGATCAGTTCCGCGCCCTTCATCGCGCAGTCGCGCCAGATCTCCGGGTAGTTGCCGTCGTCGCAAATGATGAGGCTCATCTTCATGCCCTTCGGCCCTTCCGACACATACGTGCAGTTGCCCGGATACCAGCCTTCGATAGGTACCCACGGCATGATCTTGCGGTACTTCTGCACGATCTCACCCTTGTCGTTCATCAGGATCAGGGTGTTGTACGGCGCCTTGTCCGGATGCTCCTCGTGGCGCTCGCCGGTGAGCGAAAACACGCCCCACACCTTCGCGCTGCGGCAGGCTTCGGCGAAAATCTCCGTCTCTTCGCCCGGGATCGCGGCCGCCGTGTCGTACATCTCCTGCTGGTCGTACATGATGCCGTGCGTGCTGTATTCCGGGAAAATCACGAGGTCCATGCCGGGCAGGCCGGCCTTCATGCCCTTCAGCATCTCGGCGATGTTGCGCGCGTTCGCGAGCACCTCCGCCTTCGTATGCAAACGCTGCATCTTGTAGTTCACGACAGCAACCCCGACGGTGTCGAGGCTGCTCGAAATATCACCATGTTGCATGCTCATCTCCTCGTGGATCAATGACGCCGGTCCCGGCGTCTGGAGTTACCGCTGTTCAGATGGTCAGGTAACGCATGATGCGATCGGCGTCAACGTTCTCGCGCTTGTCGCTGTGCACGAAGCGCCCCTTCTCGATGATGAGAAACCGGTCAGCGATGTCGAGCGTGAACGTGAGCACCTGCTCGGATACGATCAGTGCGAAATCGCGCTCCTTCTTCAGGCGGTTGAGCGCACGCGCGATGTCCTTGATGATCGAGGGCTGAATGCCTTCGGTGGGTTCATCGAGAATCAGCACCTTGGGTTCCGAGACTAGCGCGCGCGCGATCGCGAGTTGCTGCTGCTGGCCGCCGGACAGATTGCCGCCGCGCCGGTTGCGCATCTCGTGGAGCACCGGAAACGAATCGAAGATGTACTCGGGAATCACCGGCCGCTTGAAGCGGTCCATGCCGGACAGGATGTTTTCTTCGACGCTCAGATAAGGAAAGATCATGCGGCCCTGCGGCACGTAACCGAAGCCCGCCGCCACACGCTCATAGCTCTTTGCATTCACGAGCTCGCGATCATTCAGTTTGATATGTCCGCTGCGCGATTGAATCATGCCGATCAGAGCCTTCAACAGGGTCGTCTTGCCCATGCCGTTGCGGCCCATCACCGCAACGGTCTCGCCCGCCGCGAGATTGAAAGTGAGATCGTGCAAGACATGACTCTCGCCGTAGAAGACGTTCAGGTTGTCGATAGCAAGCATGGTCAGTGTCCCAGGTAAACTTCAATCACGCGCGGATCGTTTTGCACCACGTCCATCTTGCCCTCCGCGAGCTTCTTGCCTTGATGCAATACCGTGACTTTGTGCGCGACCGATTTCACGAACTCCATGTCGTGCTCGATCACCACCACCGAGCGCCCTTCCGCAATCTTGCGCAGCAGCTCGCCCGTCAGCTCGCGCTCCTTCGCGCTCATGCCGGCGACAGGCTCGTCCAGCAGCAGCAGTTCTGGGTCCTGCATCAACAGCATGCCGATCTCAAGCCACTGCTTCTGCCCGTGGGACAACAACGCCGCCTTGCGATCGAGCTGGTCGTCGAGGAAGATCATCTGCGCGACACGGTCGATCTCGTTGCGTACCGTTTCGCTGCGGTTAAAGAACAGGCACCCGATCACGTCGCGCTTCTTCGGATATGAAATCTCGAGGTTCTCGGCCACCGTCAGGTCCTCGTACACCATCGGGTTCTGAAACTTGCGCCCCACGCCCGCGCGCGTGATCTGGTACTCGAGCATTTTCTCCAGATAAAGCCCCTTGAACTCGATGGTGCCTGCCGTGGGCTTCGTCTTGCCGCAAATCATGTCAAGCAGCGTGGTCTTGCCCGCGCCATTCGGCCCGATCACAACATGCAGTTCCTTTTCTTCCACGTAGAAGTTCAGGTCGTCCACGGCCTTGAAACCATCGAACGACACCGTGAGCCCTTCCACCGCCAGGATCATCGACGTCATTGCGCGGCTCCATGACCGTTGCGTTGCCGGACCGGCTGTCGATCACGCAACCAGTCGATCACGCCGGCGAGTCCCTTCGGCAGGAACATCGGCACGAAAATGAAGAGCGCGCCGATGAAATACACCCAAAATCCCACGAAATCTTCGGAGAGAAAACTCTTCGCCGCGCCGATGATCACGGTGCCGTACACCGCGCCGACAAGCGAGAGCCTGCCACCGACCGCCGCATAGATCACCATCTCGATCGACGGCACGATGCCGCATACCGACGGCGAGGCAAAACCGACCTGCAGCGTGAACATCGCGCCGCCCACCGCCGAAAAGAGCGCGGCGACCGCGAAGATGAAGCCCTTGAAGAGCGCCGGATCGTAGCCCGAGAAACGGATACGGTCCTCGCGGTCGCGGATCGCGATCAATACCTTGCCGAGGCGGCTTCTCAGGATGAAGCGTCCGGCGAGCACAGCGCCCAGCAGCAGCATGGCGGTCATGTAGTACATGATCAGGGTGGCAGTGTTGCTCTGCACGCTATAGCCCATGAAGGTGGGCAGATTCGTGATGCCGTTAACTCCGCCCGTATAGCCCTGCTGCCCGATGATGACGATCGACATGATCGATGCGAGCGCGAGCGTCACGATCGAGAAATACACGCCGCCCACACGCTTTCTGAAGTTCGCGTAGCCGAGCACGAAAGCAACCAGCGCCGGGATGATGAGGATCGCCGGCAACGCGAACCAGCCGTGCTCGAACGGCACCCACCACCAGGGCAGCCTGTCGATGCTGTTCCATGTCATGAAATCAGGAACCGGCGATCCGCTGCCGCCGAACACCGCTGCGGCCGGGTCGTTGGCACTGGCCTCGAGCTTCATGTACATCGCCATCATGTAGCTTCCCAGACCGAAAAAGATTCCTTGACCGAGGCTCAGGATGCCACCGTAGCCCCACGTCAATACGAGGCCGACCGCGCAGAACGCGAAACTCAGGTATTTCGCGAACAGACCGAGACGGAACGCGCCTGTGAGCGCGGGTATGGCGATCAGCAGTACGAGGGCCAGAATCAGCACCGAATACCTGTCGAGCAGGAGGGCGCCACGCCAACCAGCCGCAGCCGACATGGCAGCGTTCGACGCGTCACCGCGCGGCGAAGAGAGAGGAAGATTTTTCATGTTTCCGCGATGCCTCGATTTCAGTGTGTCCGATGGTCCGAAAGTGAATGGATGAAGACGTTCGTATGTTGCGGCTCTCGTCGCGCGTCACCGTCTACGGACTCTGCGCAGAAAAAAAAGCCCGAACCCAGGACGAACCTGGATTTCGGGCTTTTTGGCCGGTGTCATGCGAGACGCCTTTGTCTCGGACGACGAAACGAGTACGAAATTAACCGACGATGAACGCGGCCGGTTGTTTCGTTAGGAGCGGACTATCGTGTGACGGACCATGCGCTCGCATGCTCAGATTCGCAAGAGCCGTGCCATCCGACAGGAACGATGCCCAGTGCGGCATCCGTCCTTTAGCCGCGATGCGAGGCTCCCCAAGCTGGGGTGGACGCGCACATTTCCCGTGCACTACGCATCGATCCTGCACAACGACGGAAGAAGTGCGGCTGAATCAGCAATTCAGAAATGCAGGTTTTCATGGGCCTTGATGATGATGTCCGCCATCGCTTCGAGCGACTGGCGCTGGCCCATTGCGCGCGAGCGCAACAACTCGTGCGCCTCCGGCTCCGTCAGCTTGCGCGTGTCCATCAGGATCGACTTGGCACGCTGGATTTGCCGCTGGTCCGCGAATTTCCCAGCGATTCTCTGAGCGTAGCGTTCCATCGCCACGCGGCTTTTGTGCTGGTGCAGCGACACCGCGATCGCGGTGAGCACGCCGAACGAGCGCACGGGCGACGGCACCGTGCAATAGGCGTTCAACTGCATGACGATTTCGATGAAGATCGGATTCTCGTAGCTCACCACCGGGATCACCGGCGGTACGTCCCTCGCCTCCAGCCACGGCAGTGGGCCTGTGAGCGTCTCTGGGCGCACCGCCATGAAGATGATGTCGGCCTCCTCCGGCAAAGCCGCCGGGGCGGGCCAGAAGCGGCACACGCGGCAACCGATGCGGCGCAGTTGCGCGAGCAACTCCTCGCCGTCCTGATCGAGTGGATGAACCGCGACAACCTTTAGCGAGCGGATGTCACGAAGCCCTTGAGACGTGTTCGGCAAAGGGTGGCGCTTCATCACTGAACCTCATGACGGTCTAAAGACGGCGTAAAGGCAAGGCCCTTGCCCGCCAGCATTTTTGACTACGGGAGTGATCAATTTCTGTCCGGCATGCCCAATGGAGCAGCATGGAATAACCATATGACGACCGATCGCCAGCCTGCGACCGCAAGTCATATTCGCCGATCGGAGCGGTGACCGCGCGCGGGGCGCTAAGCCCGCCGCTACAGGCAGCGATGTCCGCACTCGACGCTGAGTTCTGAAACCTACCGATGGTGAGACGCGAATCCTACGTTCTGCGAGGCGCATCAAACCAGTGACATTAATTTCCAGATGCCGTCCAAGGCGGACGGCATCGCCGCTCAAGTTCGTCGCCGTACGTTCGTGGCGTGTGCAACGTTCGGGAAAATTACTTCCCCGACTTTCCAGTCGCGTGTGTAGTATGCACACGACCTTATTCGCATGCAACACTAGTTCATGCCCGGAACCTGTTGATTTTCTTGAATACAGAATTGCACCACGAAGATGCGCAATGGTTCTTTGTTGGGTTTCACATCTCGACCGTCTGCCCCCCCGGTCGAAACCGTTACGCGTGGTAGGCGCTCTCTCCGTGCGAGCTGACATCCAGGCCTTCGCGTTCCATCTCCTAGTGTTGTGTCCCACAAATAACTTTACATAGACGCTGGACTTTGGCGAGGATCGAATCGGCAGTAGCGGTCCAGACAAAGGGGCATTTGTGAACGTTGTAGTGCTCGACATAAAGCTGGATTTGCACGACCAGTTGGCGCACGCTTTCGAACGACCCGCGACGGATAGATTGCTGCGTGATCAGACCGAACCAGCGCTCGACCTGGTTAAGCCAACTGGAGTAGGTCGGCGTGAAATGTATGTGGTAACGCGGGCGTTTGGCTAGCCATGCCTTGACCTTGGGATGCTTGTGCGTCGCGTAGTTATCGACGATCAAATGCACATCCAGCGTCGCTGGTACGGCCTTATCGATGTGGTTCAACTGGTTGCTAGTTTTTCTGGGCCATCGAATTTGTCTGTGAGCCGCGCCGCTAATGGATTTACGATCGGCGAAGGCGGATCGGTTAGAGTCCAGATTTCTGGATTCAGCGGATAACGGGTAACCCATGCTGGCAAGCGCTTCCGACGAAATTGAGCGAAGCGCAGTTTGAGGAATTTGTCTTGCCACACCTGAGTCGTGGCCGACGCGGACCGCCACCGACGCTGTCGTTGCACAAGATCTTCAACTACATCCTGCAGGCGCTCTATATGGGGTGTCAGTGGATGATGCTGCCGATCGAAAGAAATGACAAAGGCCGCCCCGAAATCCACCACACGCGTATCTACCGGATGATGCGGCGCTGGCAGGCCGATGGCAGCATCGACCGGATCTTTTCGGGCACGGTACATCAACTTCATCAGGACCAGCTCCTCGACCTTTCCGTCATCCACGGCGACGGCACGACGACTGCGGCGAAGAAAGGCGGCGACAATCTCGGGTATAGCGGACACAAGCATCTCAAGGGCTGCAAGGTCGTCGCCTTCTGCGATCGCGACTGCAACATCATCGCGCCGTTTGTCACGGCCCCGGGCAACCGCAACAAATCGCCGCTGTTGCGCGACGCGCTGCCCAGACTCACCGGAATGGTCCGCGCCATTGGCGCGGACCTGCAAGGTTCAACCGTCAGTCTGGATGGCGTCTACGATTGCCGGGCCAACCGCAAGGCGATCTTCAATCGCGGCATGATCCCGAACATCCCCGAGAACCCGCGTGGGCGGAAAACACCGAAGCGGGGCCGCAAGCAGCGCTTTGATCCGGCAATCTTCGAGGAGCGCTTCAGGACCATCGAACGCGTCTTTGCCTGGGAAGATAAGTTCCGCCGTCTGCTGCTGCGCTTCGAACGCATCAGTGACGTGCACTACGCGTTAAAGACGCTCGCCTACACGATGATCAATCTGCGGCACTACCGCCGTAGCTGATCACCCGCCCGGGACCTTTGCTTCATCACCGGCGCCGCGCGCCGCGATGTCGCTCGTCCGCGTCATCGATACAACTTCGCATAACAGAACATGTCTGCGCATTGCACGCTTTCCAACACTCCATTCCGCACATCCTTTGTAATCCGTAAGAATCGCCACCATGATTTCGATCGAAACCCGCAACCAGTTGATGGATTCTGCCCGAAAAAACAGACGCCGGAACGTGCTGCTGAGAAATCGCTACATCTGAAAACTCTACTTACCAGGAGTGCGCCACTGGGCGATCACGTCGCCGTCCGGCAGTGCGTGAATGCGCCGATCAGTGGCGGCAAGCGTCCTCACAGCGGCCCGACGCCGGACGGGCAGAGTTCCGAGCAGATGGAGCTATGGGAAAAATGGGAATCTTTGGGAAAAACGGGAAAACCTGCTATACTGGCCCACATGTACAGAGACCCCATTTGGGGAGATCCATGCTGAACTGGGATGACGAAATCCAGCTTTCGCAGCTTGAGGTGGAGCAGGCGAGGCAGATCGCGATTGCACCGCTGGACGATGCAATCGCGGACGCAGACCGCTTGCTTTCAGCGGTCATGCGGCTGCACGCGTGCCCTGAACGAGATCAGCTAATTGAAAGAGCTCAGGCGCTGCGTGAGGAAAGGTTGTCCATCAAGCAGGCACGCCTGGCCCAACTGGACCTTACGCTGCCGGAAAACAAACGCGTGGTCTCGGTGCGGGCGGATGACCTGAAGGCGGAGTTCAGCCGTTACGACGACTACCGTGTCGTCCGGCGCAATGGACAGGTCGTCAGCTTCGACCCAAGTAGGGTGGCCGTCTGTCTTCTGCAGCCACTCTCCGGTGCGCGCGCTGTGCGACGCACCGGCCGTCTCGTATTCTCACGCAGGCGTGGTCGGCAGATCGCGCGCGCGCATGGGCTCGAATTCGTGGTCAGCATGCTTCGCCGGAACGCGGCTAACAGGCTGAGGGGGGTTTGCGAGGGGCCCGTTCGGCTACCTCGCGCGCGCCGTCGCTAGTCGTAGCGTCGCCTCTCGATCCCGCATACTCGCGCCCGTTGGCGCGCCCCCCTTCGATTGCTGAGCAGGAGTTGAAATGGAACTGGCAACCAAACGAAGCAACGTTAGCGCGAAGGCTGAGCTCCGTGCTCTTGTAAACGGACAGTACGCGGGCGACGCAAACGCCTTGATCGAACAGATCGCGGCAGACCTGCTCGCAGGTGTGTCTGCGCGTATCGAAGCAAAAGCAGGATCCGGAGAAGTCGCCGGCCTGACGAACGGCGCGGCCCGCAGGGCCATTGCCTCCCGGCTCGCCAAGTGGTTGATCCGGGACAATGGCCACGGCGGCGGCGCTCGCCAGACTTGTTTGCCAGTTGCCAGATGGAGCCCTGAGGAGGTGATCGAGCACACCGGTATGTCAAAGAGCACGCTCTACCGCGGTGACCACGCGCAGTTCTACAGCGTGGTACCGCCCGGCAAGAAGAACGGCCGCGCGTACCCCGCATGGCAATTCGTTGCCGACGTGCCCTCGCATCTGCCGCACTTGCTCGAAATTCTTCAAAGCAATTCAAGAATGCAGGTCAACACCTTTTTCATGTCCGAGCAGGACTCGTTGAATGAATTGTCGCCCGCTGAGGTGCTCGCGGGAATGCCGTTCGAGGACCGCCGAACAGTGGCGCGGGAACAGGCCCGAATGCTCTCGCTTCCGATGAAGGCACGGCTCGACAAGATCAACGCGTTGGCAAGGATGGAGGTGGCTGAGCTGGAGTGAGCAACAGACAATCCGATGTCAAAAAACGAAGAATCGAAAGTTGCACAGTTGCTGCGGCTAGTCGGGAAGGTTCCGACCGCAGCCCAGATTTACCAAGCCCTGAGGGCACAGCGGTACAGCTACGAGCCAGAGCGCGCTTTTGTGCGAGCCGTCGACAATCCGAAATACGTTGCGACCGCATCGCCATTCAGGCCTGGACGTTTTGGGCCTCTGCCCGAAATGGTAGGTGGTGACGGAAA
The DNA here is from genome assembly GCF_050436625.1 of Paraburkholderia sp. GAS334. Lineage (NCBI taxonomy): Bacteria > Pseudomonadati > Pseudomonadota > Betaproteobacteria > Burkholderiales > Burkholderiaceae > Paraburkholderia > Paraburkholderia sp. GAS334. The sequence goes on from NZ_JBNDMO010000018.1 coordinate 134,750, forward strand.
GCTCCCATTCACCTGGGTGTACTGCGCCACCGACAGTCTTGTGGCAGCCTGGGAAGGTCGCATGGTGCTGAATAATTTCGGTCCGGGAAGCGGCTTCCATATCACGCGCAAGGCCGAAGAGTTGGGCGTCCTCATGTCGATCAGGTTCGTGCGACCGCTCCTGCTGTGGAATCTCGGCGCGGACCACAGCAGCCGGCTCGGCTTTCAAGACACGATCTCGGAGCGTGACCACGAGGCGTGTCAACTGTTTGGCGTGAGACTGCGCGAGGCGATGCTGATGCAGTCTGCGACCGAAAGGCCCGACGGTTTCGTGTACCCGTCTCACCGCGTTAAGGGCTACCCGGCGCTCGCGCTCGCCGACTGGGCCGCAAAGGAACTCTTCGAAGGCGCTGAAATCGCGATTGAGCGGTTCGTCGATTCAGAAATCTACGCCCGCTTCCGCGACGATCCCATGCGTACTGATCCCCCTGATCGCGACGCATCGTAGCAGTAGAGATGGTGCGCCCTGGAAGGACTTCGCTGCAAGGAGCGCGAGCGGCTAGCTGACGCTTTACCCTGGCTTCGGGCCTCCAATGAGCGAGCTGGAGCCCGAGCTACCGACCGGACTGTGTGAGTCGCGCATGATACTTAGCCGCTTCACGAGAGAGCGTGCAAAAGTTGGGGAGGCTCCCAAGGAGGGCCGCTTGTGCTTCCGGTAGCGGCATCGGTTTCGTCTGGAGTAGGCTGATCGGTCTCGCAACGGTGGGAGCAAGCCATGCGGTTGATCATCGAAGCAAGGTTGGCCGACGGAGACAATGAAACGGTCGAGGAAGGTGACGGAGTTCTGGCTGTGATTGAGCGCCCTGCCTGCTGTCTTGCCGAACTGGGCCTGACTCTCGCGGAAGGGCGGTCGCTGCTGGCCAAGGTGCAGGCCGAGCTCATTTCGAAACAGGTGCAGTCGTGGCTCTCAGGCCAGACCCATTGTCGGCGCTGCGGTGCGGCCTTGAGTCATAAGGATAGTCGCTCGACGGTGCTGCGCACCGTGTACGGCAAAGTGATGGTGAAGAGTCCGCGGCTGTGGTCGTGTGCTTGCCAGCGGAATGCGCGGACGCCGCGGCGTGTGGTGCATCCCTTGTCCAAAGACCTAAGCTGGCGCGTCACTCCGGAGCTGGAATACCTCCAGGCGAAGTGGGCCGCTCATTTGCCATACCGGCAGGCCGCGGCCATGCTTAAGGAAGTGCTCCCGCTCAACAAGGGCATTTCGTTCAGCGGCACGCGGGATCGGATTCACACTCTTGGAAAACAGCTCGACGCTGACATCGAGCGTGACATCGCGAAGCTACCTCAAGCCGTTGCAGACGTGCAGGTTCGCGAATCCAGCCATGTCGCGGCCGTGAGCGTCGACTCGGCGTGGCTGCGAAATTGCGACTCAGGGAGAGGCCCTGGCCGCCACGTGAATATCGTCGCCGGGCGGGCGACGTTCACCGATGGTCCTCCAAAACTGTATGCGTATGTGCACAGGGAAGTCACCTCGGCTGCAGCGCGACTCGATCAGTTCCTCAGCCGGAACGGTGTGGCGAGCGATGAACGCGTGACCGTGATCAGCGACGATGCTGGTGAATTTGCAAAGACCGTCGAGGGCAGTCAGCTGGCTCGCGGCCGGATCCTCGACTGGTTCCACATCGCGATGAAGTTCCAGGCGGCGCAGCGTTCCGTGTTCGGCAGCAAGATGATCGACTCGATGGACCAGGAGTCGGTGGAGACCGAAATCACCCACGCGAAGTGGTTGGTCTGGCATGGCAAGGGCAGCAAGGCGGTGGAGCGGATCAAGGCACTGGACAGTCGGCTGCTGGCGAGAGAGGGATACGAATTCAAAACGCTGTGGTGGAATCTGAACACCGTCTCCAGTTATCTCAGGAACAACGCGCACACGTTGGTCAACTACAGCGCCCGGCATCGCAAAGGTCTCCCGATCAGCAGCAGCATTGCCGAGTCCGCGGTGAACCAGGTCGTCAGCCACCGTATGGCCAAGAAGCGACAGATGCGCTGGACTGACGAAGGGGCGCACTGCATGGCACAGGTCAGAGTCGCGGTTCTGAACGGGGAATTCTCGTCCCATCGCATTCTGGCGCTCAAAATTGCCGACTCGCGTTACGGGAAATGCATCGGGCCAACGTCGGCAGGCGGGCGCCGGCGAACGGACAGAACAGACACTGCAGTCATGTCATAAGCCATGGATCCCTGACGAAATGCACCTCCCCAACTTTTGCACGCTCTCCCATCCAACGAAGTAATTGATCGACATTTTGAACAGGCTCACCGCTGCGCCCATTGCCGCACGCGGATAGGTCAGGCACGCGCGCACTTGCTCGCTGCAGCTTTCGCCATACAGGCACCACGCAGAGAAGTGCTCGCAGTTATTGGTCAGCAGTCGGTATCAATTCTCGCCGAGGCGCGAGCGCGCCCGCTCTACAACTTGCCGGTCGGCGTAACCCGACCGATCGCCCGGCTGGATCCACACTTTGCGCCCCGCGGCGAAGCATGCAATCGTCACTTCCTCAACAGGTCCGCGATGCAAAGACCGGGCAAGACCGGCGTAGTGCACTACCTTGCCTTTGCCAACATAGATGCCGTGGTGACTGTAAGCGCCGCGAGGTGTCACGAGATGTGCGCCGAGAGCCGATTCGCTTCCAACTCCGAGATGCCACCGCACCTGCATCTCCGCGGGAGTGCGCGACGCGATAGTGGCCGGTCCCATGATTCGACTCCTGACTGCTAACTGCATGAGCCAAGCATAGGACCGGATGTATATTCACGATAATTAAAGATTTTTTATTTACCATAGCGTATTAATTATGAACAGGCGCGTGGCTTGCGCAACTCGCCTCTCCAGGGGGGCGAACAGCAGTCAGGCCAAGGAGGCGCGTCGAGCGCGCCAATCAGTTCGGTGCGCAGCGCGACGTGATTGGCCAGCCAGATCCGACAGTCCTGCATACCCCAGCCTGTGACGGAGGCAATGCGTAGGTCTGCAGCTTCTCCGCTGTCGTCTCGGGCGCAGTGGCACGATCCTCGACGTCCGGAACTTGGTCTCAAGGATCACGATCCTCGGCGGATCGGCGTTGAGTTGCACGTCAATGTCGCACCATATCGGTTCAAATATGCACGCAATGTGTGCATACACCCTTCCCGCACCTCGTCGGTCTGACGTTCCCGGCGAGTTTCTTCTCATCGCGGCCGGCACAGCGCGCGCGAGCCCTTGTCGAGGAAACATTGGCGCGGTTTTTGCTGTTACGATGGTCATAGAAGGGAAGGTACAAATCTGGAAGGAGTGAATGATGCACCCCGGAAAATCGCTGAACGGTGCCGCGCGAGGCTTCATTATCCCCATTGGCGGCAAGGAAAATCGGGTCCAGAACCCGGTTATCCTGCGTCGTTTCGTCAAGCTTTGTGGTGGGTCACGCGCGCACATTGCAGTCATCCCGACGGCCTCTTCACTGGATGATACGGGGGATCTCTACGAGACTGTGTTCCGCGATCTCGGGGCTGACCGGGTCAGTATCCTGCCATTCAAGTCCCGCGCCGACTGCGAGTCCGACAAATATCTGAAGGTGCTCGATCGCGCTGACGGTGTCTTCATGACCGGGGGCGACCAGATACGCCTCGCCGAGATGCTGATCGACACGTCGGCCGCGGACAAGCTGCGCCGCCGCAACGCACACGGTATGCACGTAGCGGGCACCTCCGCGGGAGCCTCCGCCATGTCCGCCGCGATGATCGCCGGCGGCAAGAGCGGTGCCACGCCTCGCGCCGGGATGGTCGATCTGGCGCCGGGCCTGGGTTTCATCAGCCGCTTTGTGATCGACCAGCACTTCAGCCAGCGCGATCGACTCGGGCGCCTGCTCGCGGCGGTGGCCTCTATCCCATTCGGGGCGGGCATCGGGCTGGATGAGGATACGGCCGCGTTCATCGGTCCAGACGACACGCTGGAGGTGGTCGGCACCGGCAGCGTCACCATCATTGACGGGTCGAATCTGCGCAATTCGGCTGCAAAGCCGGTTCGCCACGACGACCCGGTAGGACTGACAGGAGTACGTCTGCATATCCTCGTCGAAGGCAATACGTACGATCTCGCAACACACACCCTCTCAGGCGGTATCTTGTCCGCGAAAAGCAACGCCGCCTGCGAATTGACCGCCGCTGCCTTGACCTGACCGGTTAGAAAGCAGAACCCGCTTCATTCACGAACCGGGCAGCGCGCGTCTGCCGCGATCCGCTTGCCGATATAATCGGACGAGGCACCAGCGACCGGGACAGCAGAAACCATAGACGCCAGCTGATGCGAGCCCGCCAGCAGCAGTGCTGCCGGCGGAACAAGCGGATCACGTGGTGGCTGCACGAGACCTAGGCTACTTCGCGATTTTGCACTCTACCCGGAGTGAAAGTTGAGTCGTGCAAAGGCGTCCACGGGCGGCACACGCGGTTTTATCGTCCCCATCGGCGGCGATGGAAGACGCATACGGAAGGCCGCCATCCTGCGCCGCTTCGTGCAGCTTTGCGGCGGCTCCCGTGCGCATATCGCCATCGTCGCCACGGTCTCCGAGATGCCCGACGCTGGCTATCGTTACGAACGAGCGTTCCGCGATCTGCGGGTTGATCGGGTCAGCCTCCTGCGATTTGGGACCCGAGCCGACTGCGAGTCGGAGCGGGACCTGGAAGTGCTCGATAGCGTCGACGGGATATTCCTTATGGGGAGCGAGACAGTCCATCTTTCCGAGACCCTAGGCAGCACTTCGGTGGCCCAGAAGATCCGCAACCGGAATGAACAGGGTATCCACGTGGCCGGCACCTCGACGGGAGCCGCGTTCCTGCCGGAGCAGATGATTACGGCCGGACAGAGCGGCACGACGCCCCGCGCGGACATTGTCGAATTGGCGCCGGGCCTGGGCCTGATCGGGCAGTTGATCATCGATCAGCACTATCGTCACCAGGACCGGCTCGGGCGTCTACTGATGGCCCTGACTTACAACCCGCTAGCCATTGGTATCGGCCTGGATGAAGACACGGCTGCGTTTATTGGTCCGGACCACGGGCTGCAGGTGGTGGGCAGCGGCGGCATCACCATTGTGAACCCGTCCCAACTCCAGCACTCCGCGATCCATCCAGATCGTCGCCATGCGCCGGTCAGCGTGATCGGCCTGCACCTGGACATCCTTGTTGAGGGCGACCTGTATGATTTGGCGGCACATAGGGCGACCATCAAGCGCTAATTCGGATTCGCCCCGTAAGCCTGGGTATTCTCAAGTCATCACGTGAGCCGCCGCCTTGGCGATCTCTCGCGATCAGGCGTCGGGCTTCCCTCAACCGCCGAGTGCTCATACGGCGCGGACCGGCGGACGTCAGTCAGGAAACGCTTCATCCAGCGACGCCTCCCGAAGGACCTCGATCTGGATGTCAGGTACAAACAAGTCCGAATACATCAGATCGTTATCGACCTTTTCCCAGCAACCGGGCTTGCATATTTCGCACATCTTTTCTGTTCTGCTGTTTTCTATATAGATCCACGACAGCGCGCCAAAAAACCTTTCATGTCGTTCCGGCGCATTGTCCGATGAGCTTTCCATCGGTACCCACCCTAGCCCGGGCACATAGAACTCCACCCACGCATGATCGTAATCCGGCGTACAGACCGAGTTGACTCGCGCATATCTCAGCTTATACTCGGGCACCTTGAAATCTCCGACCGGCCGGCAGGCGACCCCGCAAAGCCGCATTAATCCTATTAACAGCTCCATGTACTTTCCGCAGGTCCCTTCGCCGCCGCTCAACGTCTCGACGGGACTTGTGTACTGGTTGTTGTATCGGTACGCCAACCTGCTATAAACATATTCGCGCACGGCTTTCGCAATTTTGACCACATTACCGCGCTCGTTTTCGGGCAGCGCCGAAATCAGCTCGGCTGCAATGTCTCTTAATTCCAGCCGGTCCATATCATACCTGGACTCTTCTTTAAGAAAGCGCGTCTTGATATCGTCGGGATAGGGCGCATCCGCGACATTCAGCTTGTATCGTATGCCGTACACCTCGATTACAGCACTATAGCCAAAGGAACGGCGCTCCTTATCAAGCTCGACGCCGGTCAGATCGAATTCCACGATCTCGTTGCCATTTTCGTCTTTTTTTAAAACGCCCGGAACGTCGCCAATAATCCTGACTGACTTCAACTTCTGTCTTCGCGTCTCGACTGGAATCGACAGCCTGACGCACATCTCGACACCACTGATTCTGTTCAGAACTTCACGGGGGGGCTTGAGCATTTCGGCATAAGTCAATTTCACTTCATATCCTCCGGAAAGACCGAAACTCCCGATCTCACCAAGTTCTATTATTTTGTAGTCAAATCTCTCTATAAAACCATCGGAGACATGCTTATTGAGTTTTATATTCGGACTGCCACGTTTCCCCGATTCAGAACTCGCATCGTCGAAAACGTCCCAGCTATCCTGGTTGTAATATATATAGATGCCGGGTTCTTCTTTATCTGACGTTTTAATGGAAGCGATTCCCGATGCCCCTTCATACGGGATGGTCAGCGACGCCAGATGAATCCCATCAAGGCTGTAGACATAAATGGCCTGGCTGGCGCCGTTCAGTATAAACAGGCGATCTCCATGCAAGGCAATATCGTTGACACCATGACCTACCTCAGCCGCCCGTATTAAGCCATCCTCATCCAGAATGAACAGGGCGCCACGCCGGTCGACCGCATAATACCGATCGTTTTTCCAGCACAGCCCGACTAGATCCTCTGCCTGATCGATCGTAATGATGTCCATCGCGTCACGGACCGTTCCATTCTCTATCCCGACCGCGTAGATCCGATTGGAACGCGAATAATTGACGATACCCTCCGGCCGCATACAGAGTGCAGCCGATCCTTTGAACGCGTTGAAGCTCCTGAAATTGACAATCCCGTAAAAGAATCCCGTTCGAACGTCAATTTTGCCGAGCGCCCCAAGCTCCGGATCGACGACGAACAGCGCATCTTCCTCGTTGCTATCGACAGAGACGATATGCCTCGCAAAGAGAGGTTTGATCGGCGTGACCACAAATCCCCCGTATCGTTCTGATTGACGAGGCACGGGCGGGACCCATGTCTCGTCAAGTCAGGCGGGATGCGGCGCCCGAGACCGCAACAGGGCTCCATTGAGCGTGCGCTCCGCGCCTGCCCCGCCCAAGCAGGCGCAGCAAGACCGCTAATGCTCCCTGCCCCTCGAGGCTTCCCGGTCCCGATCCCTCGATGCGTCCCGGTCCCTGCCCCTCAAGGCCTCCTGCTCATTGCCTCCCAAGGCCTCCTGCTCACTGCCTCTCAAGGCTTCCTGAATAAAATCGGCATAGTCCGAGAGGTGCCTCATATTGGAATCCAGAGAATTGCGCGACGACCCGCTCATCGCTTCGTGACGTATCAGGTCCAGCGCGACTTCGACGGCTATCCTCCGTTTCGAGGACGCATCGAGCGCGGCTTCGTTATCGTTGTAGAGAAGAAATCTCTGTCTCTCGTCCATTTTGGCTCTCCTAAGTCTTGACGCTCATGAAGGGTGTGCTCGGATGCTTCACCCGCCTTGGGGTCCTGCTACCAGGTCGGCTTGCGACCGCCTGGGACGTCGCCGTTACCACGGCGAAAACTCATTCAATCCTCGATCTCTCGCGCTAGCCGCACGCCGCGCTCGTCACGGATGATCTCCATGCTACTGTCCCATTCGAACCCGCCCAGATCGTCCAGACGGATCTTGACGGGCCCTGGTCTTCTCTCGGCCGCATGCCCTGCTTGCCCATTGGGCCTGAAGTGCACAATCTGCTCCCAGGCATGCGTGTAGTCTTCGCTCAACAGGAGGAGCAGATCGCCAGGGCCGGCCATCTCGAGCGCCGACTGATTCGCTGCCTGCTCATCGGCGATGACCTCGATCTGCTCTGCGCCGACCCCGTTCTCGCGCAGCGCGTAGCACAGCATTTCCGGCACTTCGAGGTGAGCCCGCCCACGCGAGTCGCAGTCCCGGTGGCAAATGTAATGTTCGAAGTGTCCGGCCGCAATACGCGCGATCTCCAGCACGTCCTCGTCACGGCGGTCGCCCGGGACCGTCAGCGAAATGATCTTCGCGCGCGCGGCGCCCAGCCGGTCGACAAGAGCGCACATGGTCTTCACGGCCGCCGGATTGTGCGCATAGTCCAGAATCACCCTGAACGGATGCTGATCATAGATGTTCATGCGGCCGGGGGTCTGCTGGAAAGTGTTTTCGAACGTGCGCAGGCCCAGGCGGATGCCCTCGAGATCGATCCCGAGACCGCGAGCGAGCGCCGCGGCGAACATCGCGTTCTGCACATTGTGCAAAGCGAGCCCTTGCACCGTGGCCGGAATCAGGTGCGTCCACAGCAACGGAAAACAGTGACCACCGTCCCACAGGGTGATCATGTGGCCGTTTATCTCTTCCTCCAGAATGACCGCCACCCCACCCGCCCGTATATGCTCATTTACCAAGGGGTGGGCAGGGTTCATGGTCACGTAGCCCAGGCGGTTTGCGTGGCTATGATCCGCCATCTTCAGACATAAGGGGTCGTCAGCGTTGACGACAGCCATGTCCTTCGCCACTTCGATGACGATGCGTTTGACCTCGGCCATCTGCTCCACGGTCTCGACCCCACGCAGACCCAGGTGATCGGCGGTCACGTTGAGGCAGCCCGCCACGTTGCACTCCGGATAGCCCAAACCACACCGCAGCAGGCCGCCCCGGGCCGTCTCCAGTACGGCGGCGTCGACAGCGGAATCCGCGAGAATTATGCGCGCGGATGTCGCCCCGGTCATGTCGCCTTCCACAGTCAGCCGTCCGTCGATGTAGACGCCATCGGTTGTACCCAGACCAACCGTGTAGCCCGCCAGTTTCATGATATGGGCCAGCATGCGCGACGTGGTGGTCTTGCCGTTGGTGCCGGTAATGCTTGCAATGGGGACGGTCGTTGGAGCACCGGGTGGAAACAGCATGTCGATGATGGGCCCGGCCACGTCCCTGGGCGTGCCGTCGCTCGGCGCCAGATGCATCCGTAGACCCGGGCAGGCATTCACCTCGCAAATGGCGCCGCCAGTCTCACGATACGACGCGGAGATATCAGTGGTGATGAAATCAACACCACCGACGTCCAGGCCAATGGCCCTGATCGCCCGGACGGCCATTGCCCGGTTGTCCGGGTGCACGTTATCGGTGACGTCGATGGCGGTGCCACCGGTGGAGAGGTTGGCGGTGGCACACAAATAGACGGTCTCGCCCGGCTTGGGTACCGTCCCGGGACTAAAACCCTCGTCATCCAGGAGGTGTTTTGCCGCGCCGTCGAGCTCTACGCGGGTGAGCACGTTTTCATGCCCCACACCCCGGCGTGGATCCTTATTCACCTCTTCCACCAACTCCTCTACGGTGTGAACCCCATCGCCCAACACATGAGCGGGGATGCGCCTGGCAACCGCCAGCAATTCGCCATTGACCACTAGCATGCGGTGATCGGACCCTGGGATATAGCTTTCGACGAGCACCCCCCTGCTGTACTCTTGCGCCCTCTCAAAGGCGAGTTCCACCTGCTCTGGCCTTGTAAGCTTGATTGATATGCCTTGCCCGTGATTGCTGTCCAAGGGCTTGACCACGACCGGGTAGCCGATGCGTTCGGCGCTATCGACAGCGTCGCCGGCGTTATGGACCTTTCGTTGCCGCGGCACCGGAAGGCCCGCGTCATGCAGGGTCCGATTGGTCTCCTCCTTGTCCGATGCCTGGTCTACGGCGATCTGACGCGTCTCGCTGGTGAGCGTCGCCTTGATCCGTTTCTGGAAACACCCGTAGCCGAGCAGTATCAGGCTCTCGCCGTTCAGGCGCGTACAAGGGATTGCGCGCTTCCCTGCGGCGCTCACCAACGCAGCAGTGCTTGGCCCCACGTCGCGACTCCGCGCATAACGGATGAAATCATCCAGTTCATGCTCAAAGTCGAAATCTTGCTCAGGATTCTGCTCCGGCTTCAGTTCGTCAGGAAGAAGATGCTCGATCAAGGCAAGAGACAGGTTTCCGGCGTGCCGACCGACATCTTCATCATGGTACTCATAGACTACGTCGTAGTGTCCCCGCGGCCCGGCTGCACGCGTCTTGCCAAAGCTCACGTCCGAACCCGCGACCTTCTGCAGTTCGATGGCTACGTGTTCCATCACGTGACCCAGCCAGGTTCCCTCGCCTTCCCACATGCGTCGCACGAACCCGCCTGCGGTATTGTAGGAACAGCCATGCTGTTGAAGGCCGGGGAGATAGCCAAGCAGACGATCGATGAAGTCGTGGCCAAGCCGCATGGTTGGCCATTCCTCAAGCTTCCCCAGATCGACGGTGTACCGAATGACCGGGAAATGTGCATGAATATTAGGTCCTTGGTAAGCAACGATTGACTTGATTTCCATCGAATGACCTCCTGAAGTTCTGATCTCAGGTAAGCCGCAACCCCTTCGAGCCATCGTAGAGAGGCACAAACGGCATTCAAAACACGACGAATTGTCATAACAATCGCTGTCTGCCCTCATCTGTAGTTCTCTCGTGCAGAGGATTTTTAGCGAAGTGGAGGCGGCGCTCGGAGATGGCCGCAGACACGGCACGAAAGGCGCGTCCGTTTCGCAAAAAATTCTTTGACTGGACTGCTCCGCCGGTGGTAACGGCTATGGGCATTGAATCAGTGGGGTAGCAACGGTTTTGCCGATGACGGCGTTGGCGGCATCACGTCCGTCGTACCGTCTTGCGCTTGAGGGCTGCGTACACCATCGTGTAGTGCAAACAGGTCGCGCCACGCGTGCATTGAGCCGCCATGGTCGGACAGCGGCCAAAGTTGTGCCGCAAATCTGCCACAAAGCGTCGAGTCAGGCGTGCAGAACTCCTCTACAAAAATAGAGGTAATTCCAGATAAAGCAACATCTCTTAGACAACGTCAAGCAGCACGGCCGGTCAGCGACAACTATTTTGGCCGGTCAACGGGTGTAGTTGTCGCTGGCTAATTCATAGTTGTCGCGCCTCCATCGTAATCGTCGTCGGGTAATTGTCGTCGGCGCGCGCTCTGCTTGTCGCTGGCCTTTCGACGGCGATAGCTTTCGACGTTGAGCTCGAAGATCGTCGAGTGATGGACGAGCCGGTCGATGGCCGTGCATTGAAGGGAAAGTAGCAGCAGTATGGAAGTAAAATTAGAAGCGGCTCTGCGGAGTGCGACCGGCTGCTCATGCCGGATGTCACACAAAGTGAAATCTGCGTCGGGTAAGTAAAAAACTGCTGACACGCTTCCTGCGAGGACGCGGCCGCCCGCGACTGTCGCTGGCCGACCCAACTCAGCTGTTGACCGATAGCGATCGAGGGACGCGTCCAGGCTCGGAAAGAGGCATTGGTTTTAGAGACGGACTAACCTACTTTCAATCTTGCGGCCAGTTCGCGAAGTCCCTGCCCGACCGCGCCATATCGCCCGGCGTTACCTTTGGTCGCCATCCGACCTCTGCTTTCAGGCGTGGAGCGATTTCTTACGCCGTACCCGTCGGCAACCCAATTCGATGTTTTCCAACCCGAGCGACTATGTTTCGTAACTCAAGTCGCCTGTGCCACGGACACCATACTGGATCGAATTATTCTCGGGGTCGTCGCTCACCAGCTTCCCGATTCTCTGTTACGGCTCGGCGAACGGCTTCCAAAAGGTCGAGGCGCGCCTCGGGGTCGGGGACTTCGATCAGCTTGCGCGGAGCCTTGGCGTGGGGCTTCAGTGTCACACCGTAAAGTTTTTTCGGCGCAGTCATAGTTCGTCTCCGGCTTCGATCACAGCTAATTCGGACGGCAGGCTCGGTCTTGCTTCTGGTTTCCGAAAATCAGGCTTTCGGAACTTTACTGAGTTGGGAACTATGGACTCCGTGCGTCGTACGTCTCCAGGCTTCGTCGGCACGTTGCTGGGCTGATTTCACGGTATATGCGACCCCTTGCTTGCCCTTCGGACCTGGCGAAAACGCCGAAGTCAGACCGGAAAATGTCCGGCGGACGGTCTTGGTGACCATGGCGCGCTCCGCGTTTGTGTCGGAATCGTAAGTCTAGGTCTTTACGTGCAACCTCCGATACTGTACGTTTACACAGTAATTTGGTGAGCCCGCCATGGACACTAGAAGATGCCGCGAGCGAAGCCGTGCCCCTACAATCACGCCGCGCCAGGGGAGCCAGCGCCAATCCACTACGCCCTTAAGAGAGTGCTAATGGGAATCAGGGAAGCTCGCCGGATTACCCGCAGCCTTCGGCATCAGCAACGAGTGCCAAGGCGCACCGGAGTCGCTGGAGCGAGTCCAGTACTGTCCGCGCCGAGTGAATTTTGAGCCACCGCGCCGATCGAGTTTTGAGCCGGGGTGGAGACCGGTCTAAAGCAGGACTGGTTGTGGATAAGTGT
>NZ_JBNDMO010000019.1:0-137770 GCF_050436625.1 Paraburkholderia sp. GAS334
TTGCGCTGCTGTTGGGCACGGGCATCGCTGCGGGCGAGATCCGCGTAGCACGCGTTGGCCACCTCGTGATCGACGCAGTACGGCCGCACATCCTCATTCCGAAGCGCGGTGCGAGAGCGGAGCGCAAGGTGACGTTGCAGGGATTCGCGATCGCCGCGCTGGAGCGCTGGTTGCTAGTGTCCCAATGCGACGAGGCGGAGCAACTGCTGTTTCCGCTCCGAAGGCCGGAAAGCCGATGAATGACATGCTTTTAGGGATCATCGTCCGCGAGGCATTGGAGGCCGTCGACTTCCGCGCGCCTGACATGAGTCCGCGCATATTGCGGAATACGTACGCGCGTCGACAGTTACTCAGCGGCCGCAGCAATGAAGACGTGAGTCGACTGCTCGGTCTTGTCAGCCAGCGCACGATGGTTCGGCTGCGAGCGACCATCCAACCCGTCGCGATCGAAAGTTCGGATACCTCTCTATCGACTTGACTTCTCGTACCGCTCCGTAGGCTGGTTTTGCCGGTTCGACCGAATCGGCATCATCAACCACTCAGGAGCGTTTATGTCGTTTCGAAGCCCATTTGCGGATGTCGTCTATCCCGACGAATCCGGCCTGCCTTGCGCACTACAATACCGGGGCGCAATCACCGACACACCTGACCGGCTGGCGGTGATTCATCTGCGTCACACGGATCAGACGTTCACCGGTCCCGCCGACTCGGCGATCGCCCGGGATCACATTCTCAATCGTATTGCCGAAAGCGCGTTGCACGGCATTCCCGTTAAGGCACTCCGACTTGTCGTCGAGGATCTGCGCGGCGTTGCGGAGTACTCTATCGAGGCGGATATCGACGACTACATTCGTCGCGGGAATCCGTACGAGTCGACCCATGTTAGGGCAGCTGGATCGCGTGTCCGAGAGAACATTTCTATCAGGTCTGAGCGCATCATCGCGGGGCGGACTCGAGTACAGACGACACACGCCACTCCGGAGCCCATATCGACAGAAGTAGCAAACGCACTCGCCTGATCGTTCCGTCGCAACCGTGAAACGTTGCGACGGTCTACCACGACAGGAGCGCAGCAACACCCAGAGACACGCCGCATACTGCCACTCCAAGTGACATAACCTGAAGCCACCGCTTTCGCGTGAGCAGCGTTATCGCAGCGAGCGCGGCCCATGCGCCCATAACCTCCTGCGCAATCGTCAATCTCGTGTTGAGCGATGATCGGGAAAATTCCCGGCGTCGTTGCATTGCATTGCGCCACTCGACCCGTCTTGGGGTCACGAACAACCGCCGGTGATAAACATCCGGCAAGCATCAGTGCGACAACGATGATCGATGATAGGTTTCGTGCCGCTACGAGGATTCTGCCTCGCGTTTCCTTGCGTTAGGCGCGTGGCAATCGCGTCACTCCTGAGTTGCGGTATAGCAACTCGGCGCCGTTTTTGCTGGTGGGGTGCCTTGCCAACAACGCTTCATTTCGCCCGTGTTCGTATCTAATCTCCACGCATTGCCGCCGCTATCCACAGCCAGTTGGTAGTGGCCAGCTGCCGTGGGCGAAGCATCATGCGATGCTTGGCCGCAACCAGTGAGGATCAGGGATAGCGCAATAGGGATGAGTTTCATATGGCTTTTCCAATGCAACGAAGGTCGACGGTCGATGCCTCTGCAGCCTACTGCGTAGGCGAGGGTGTGCAAGGTGAAACCGGAATCAACACCCTACGATCTGTCGACGTGACCGCGATCGGTCGGCCCCCTTTTGTGTAGAGCAACTGAAGGGAGCCACGTGGACCGTGGCCGCTGTCGATGTCGGCCGCCAGATTAGCGCCCGCTGGAATCCCCCCGACGCTCAGTCCCGACATCATTGCCGGACGACGTTGCGGATCTTGCCAATTGACATTGGCAACCTGCACGTAGAAGTTTGGCAGCGTGCCATGGCTATAGAGGGTCCCCAGCGTCTGCGTCAACCTGATCGCACACGTGGCGCACGGTGCAGGACGGTTCGCCGACATCAGTTGTTGGCCGACGCGCTGCACCTCAGCTTGGCATGACACAGGGCCTTGCACTTGCGCATGCGCGGGGAATGCGTGAAAAGCGGCCAACGCGCAGACCAAATCCACAGCCCGCCAAAGAGTCGCTAGGCGCCGGCGCGGCGCATTGAAAGAGGTACGGGATCCGATCAAGGTCATAGTGAAGTCTCCAAAGTGGGGGAGCGTTGCGATTTCTCCGAGTGTCCGTCCGGGACGGGGCACACTAGCGTCTCACGCTTCTGCGGCTCCCGGCCGGTGTACTGGGCGCTCGCGCTGCAGATGCTTTTCCTAACTATTGAAGAAGCGCCCGAATTGTTATGCCGAGGCGAACCATTGCCGAAGTTGCGTTGGCGAATTGAGCAGGAGATCGCGAGGATAGACCGGATATTTCGTAATGCGCCGATGAGCGAGACCGAGAAGAAACGGGTCACGCGGTCGTGAATCATCGCTCTAGCCTCTCTTCACTTTCTTCTTTTGGCATTTCGCCGGCCCACGCCGACTTGCGTGGAGTGCTCTATCTCGTGGCGCTCCATAAGCCGAGCGTCGGAATCGTATTTCTCGGAGGCTTCGCGTTGGCGCGTGTAGCTTGGGCGCGATTTGTACGCGAAAAACGCCCAAACGACAGAAGTCGTCATGATCACAGCTCCAAGGCCGCTGGCGTGAATCTGAACTCCCGCGGCACTGATCAAGGTTTGATCCTGTCCTGTAACCCCATAAAGCAACACAACTAGACCGATGACGAGCGCGAGCATCCCGCCGGCGGCAAGGGCGAGGCAAAGCTTTGTCTTCGCATTGATGAAGGCGATGTCGATGTCGGCTCTTGAAGGTTCCATCAATTCCGTCTCCTGAAACCCGCATATATGATGTCAGCGGCGGCAGCCGAACTGAACGTCCGATGGTACGCCAGTACGTCCGCTCCGAGCGGCCCGCTTCCTCTCGGCTTGTGAGCATCAGGTTCCGCAGACTGAATGTACACAAACGTCCAGGTTTTACGCCTAGGCGATGCATGACCGCCAATACACAGATGATCGCCGACAATTATGTTTGTGAACACCGTTCCAGACAAATCAATCAGATGGGGTTGGTCATCGGCCGCCCGACGTTTGTACATTACGAGATCGCCGCAACACGGCTCGACAAATTTGTTTGTGAAAATGCAGCGCCGCCAAGTAGGTTGCCGCTGCCGAGCAGCCCTTCAAGGGCGGCACGCATGGGAGGGAACAAGCACACCACGCGCGATTTCACATACATGCCTAGCTTTTAACAAACATATTTGTAAATTTACAAACATAATTGTCGGCGTTCAGCCTCACTCGGCCCACGATTCGGATATTTATGCCTAGTGCTTTTCCGATCAGTTCTCAGACCTTAGCTTTTCCGCTTTACTTGATTAACCGCAAGTCAGCCGACTTAGCGGCCTTCGCGTCAAACGTCGCCGTGTACTCGCAATGTGCATCATGGCAAACGCGCTCGATTAGGCAGTCCGCGAAATCGGCCTTCGAGGAAGTGAACACGCGAAGGGCTTTCCAAACTGTCCCGGCAGCTTCGACGCTCAATTCCTTAGTCCGAAGAAGACCCTCAACCACCTTTGTAATCTGATCACGATCTGCCGCGTACAAGCTAGAGAGAACCCACACGACTTCGACCAGAGCAACCTGCGTTACGTAACCGGGCTCGTCAGCCGTCAGCGACTCGATTAGCGCACTCGCCCTCGGAGACTGTGCTACGTCATCCTGGGCGATGTAGCGGACGAGCACGTTTGTATCAAGACCGATCATTGAGCACCGGCTCCGCGCGCAGCGATGGCGGCATTCATATCTTCAACGGATACAGGCTTGGCCGGCTTCCCTACGAGCCCTTTGAGCGATTCCACCGATTTTGTCGCGGGCACTAACTCGTAGCGACCGGTGGACTCGTTGAGGACGAATTCGATTCTGTCGCCGGTTCCCAACCCCAAATCGCTCCGAACGCCGATCGGGATCGTGACTTGGCCTTTCGACGTAATTGTCGCGGACGCCATGATATTCTCCTTGATTTCACAATTCCTTACTTTAAGGTAAGGGCGAAAGGAAATCAAGGTCTGAATTCGGATTTTTGGACACCGGGATCGCCAGCCGCCGGTTTTCCTTACATGCATCGACGGCAGGCCAGGTGCGCCGCGGCCACGCCTCGCGTCACTCCAGCAATGGCCCGCTCGCGGCTTCCTTTACCGGTTTGCGTGGCGGCAACGGATACGGCCCGGCCGCCATTTCTTCCGCGGGTACAGGTTCAGGAACGAACGCGCCTCGTCGGTGCTGCGACAACCCAGCCAGTCGTCGTATGCGGACGGCGACACGATGACGACCGAGCGCTTCTCATCGCCTGGCTTGTGGAAGCGCTGCATGAGCGGATAGTTCTGCGCATTGACCGTCCGCATCGTGAACGACGGCGTAACGCCGGCTGGCTCCTCCCACGCACGCCACAAGCCGGCGATCGCGAGCTGCGCACCGGACGCCATGCCGATCTTCCAGCGCACCGGCTTGCCCGTCTCGTAGTTCGGCTCGTAGAAGCTCCAGCAAGGTAACGGCATGATGCACCCCATGGACGCGTACTCCGCTAGATGCGGGTGTGGACACGCAGCGTTGCGGATACAACTGGCAACGGCCGTTGTTGTCGACCCAGAGGCCTTTTCTTGTCTTGTACGCTGAATGGCAGTTCACGGACTTGCTTCAGTCCTTCGAGGCAATTGCGTAAGCAGCGTCAGCTTCCAATGGTCAGAACGCCCCACCCCGTGACCATATGGCAGCCGGATAAATCGCGGATAACTTCGTCATGCCGCGGCACCGCCCTCCTCGCGACTGTCGCAGCGGCGCCTTTCGGTACCCCGAGAATATCTATCCGGATATGTGTGGGCTACCTAACACTTCCGACGCCGGTCTGTAAGACTATCTTCTATAGTTCGAACGGCGCACCCGAGTCCACTATTGAATGATCTTAGGAAGTTCGAGCTTCTAAGCGTTTTCGTCAGTAATCGACCGTTTTTGGCCTAGGCTGTGTGAAAACGCATGCCGAACCTGGCGTTCAAAAAAATCGACCCTTCAGATCGCGCCATATCGACTTGGCAGCACCTCGGCAAGGGTAAAGCGACACCCGAAAACCGAGTAGTTTTGCGTTTTCGGACAGCCTCGGCCGAGTTCGGCTGAACGCGTTACGCGGCACAAGAGCGGCTCGTGTTTCGCTCGGAGGGCAACAAGCGACCTGAGCGGCTACCCGATTCTTCGAAACGGTCATTGCACTGGGGTTGTTGGCGCGCCTCCCGCGAGCCGATCTTTCGAGTCCAGCTCACGGCTAGATGCTTGGCAACCCGTATTGCATACATTACCCAATGTGTCCATTTCTTGACGGACGGCGCGGAACACCAAGGCATGCTTGTACTCTTTCACTGGTAGAGGCGAGGACATTATGGTTGACGACCCCGCTGTGCAGTGGCGGCAGGCCACGCAATGGACTATCCAGATAGACGCGGGCAATGACTATTGGGAAACTGGGCGCATCAACGATGTCGCCATCACTTTCCGCGGAACATTGCTCGTCGGCGCAGACACAGGTGGCGTGTGGTCTGTGGCGGCCGACGGGGCCTCGGCGCTCCCGTTGTCAGATAGCTGGGACAACCCCGACATACGGTGCGTCAGACTAGGTCAAGACGGAGACGATCACGTTTTCGCAGGTGGTGGAGGTCTGCACGTCACCGACCCCTCCGCTCCAGTACCCCTTTTCGCCTGGCATGAGATCGCTTCGGTTCAGAAGCTAAAGCCGGGAACGATATACTCCATCGCCTTGCTGCGCGGCCCCCGCCGCATCGTCGTCGCGTGTGACGCAGGGCTGCTCTGGGCCGAAGTCCCTCCCGCTGGACCACCTCCTCTTGGCTGTCTTGCTGCACTTGTGGGGCTCGGCAGCAACGCTGCATGGAAGGATGAGTTCAAGTGGAAGGCTGCGGTCGACGGCGATGGCACGTTCAACGGCGCCATGTTTTCAGTTGTCGTCGGTAGCGCAGACCGCGAGCATCAAGGATCTCCCGAAGGGCTGAACGGCACCACCGTAGTCGCAGGCGCCAAAGGGAGTGACAGCTCGCGAGGCCTTTTCGTGGGCGAGTGGAACGCGTCCGGCGATCTCGTGATGGGTAGGGCGCATCTGACCGGAGCAAACGATCTTGCGCAGCTGACGATGGCTTCGGTTTCCCTGGACGTGTGCACCTCGCGCCCCTCGCGAATGTACGCGGCATGCAGTGACGAGAATGGCCATCTCATGACGGTGCTTCGGTCCGATGACGGGGGGCGCCTGTGGGACCTGTGCGGTACCAAGCTCATCGGCGGTACTGTCGGCAATCTGACCAAGAACGCTGGCGAGCAGGGCGGCGACGGTTGGAACAATTGCGTTGGCGTTTCACCGTTCGATCCGGAACTGGTAGCGGTCGGCTGGCAGTTTGGCCCGTTCGTTTCCGCTGACGGTGGCGCAACTTGGTATCAGGCTGAAGGTGGCAATCACGCCGATCACCACGCCACGATCTGGGATCCGCGGATCGCCATCTCAGTAACGGGAGCGACTGGTGAACGCCTCTACGTTTGCTCTGACGGCGGCATCGTCTCCACAGACGACCGGGGGAAAACATTCAACGGTGGATATAACAAGCACATTCACGTTCTGCAGTGCTACTCGGGCGACGCCGGCCGGGAATCCTGGGGATCGGTCGGCGCCTGCGGCGCGATGCCCAACGTGTTTGGTGCGGGCACTCAGGACAACGGCAATATTTACGCGCTTGTCGGGCCGAGCGCCGGCCCGTTCGTTCGTCTTGATGGCGCGGACGGTGGCTTCAACTGCTTTCTGCCCAATGGATGGGTCCTCCATGATATCGGCCTACAGTCTTCGCCACGGCCGGTACTCGCTTCGCGCTGGGACCCGGGATCCCAAACGTTTGTCGATACGCGGACACCTCCGATTGCCGTGCCTAAACCAGGAGGCAAGAAGGACCCAGGCGGGCTCACTGGTGTATATAGCCTCGAACCAGTACAACATCCGAAGTTTCGTCGCGGCCGGGAAATGCTCTATTCCGTCGCTGGTGTTTCCGATGGCCGCAGTGGCGGAGACATGTACGGTCTTTTCATCGCCAACGACGTCACCGTCATGGAATGGCGGTATCTCGGATCGGTCGAAGGCACTCCGTGGTCAGTCGCCTCAGTCGATGGAACGGCAATATTCGTTGGCACCGACCATCGTCGCATTTTCAACCTTGACCCTCTCAACGGCGCTGCGGTCGAATATCTTTACGACGCAAGCCTGAACGCTACTGGCACCATCCTGCGCATCGTCGCCTATTCCAACGACCGCGCCTATGCTATCCAGAACTGGAACAGCAGCGGAGACATCATCGCGCTGCGCGGTCTGGTGTGGTCTCCCGCCCGCAACGGGATCCCGAAGGCAGAAGGAACATTCTGGGGATTGACGGCCGCCCGCAATATCGACAACGACACACTGATTGCCGTCACCGACGCACATGCATGGATCTCCTATGACGAAGCCCGTAGCTGGCAGCGCGCGTCCAAGGGTTTGCCGGTTCGGCCACATTGCGCCGACATCCGCTTCGGTCGCAACGCTGACGGGAGCCAGCGATTGCACTTAGGGACGTACGGTCGATCCGCCTGGATCGCCGACCTGTTACCTGATGTGGAGGGGCAGGTTGGAGTACCGGGCACGCCAGGACTCCACGGGTAGCAATTTGCTTAGCGCCGAAAACGCGCGCCCCTGGGTTTCCGCGTCGTGTTAACGTCGCGATCTACATGAGATTCAGTAAGCTCTGGGGCAGAGACCTGCGGTCTGCGTCCGGTTGTGGCCGAACGCCGCCTCATGCGATGTGCATATGCGTCCCCCGCATAGGGCAAGAATCGGTACCACTTTGTGCCAGGTTGCTTTCAATCGTCCGTCTTTCGGGGTCTCATTGCAGCCGCAGGCCACCCGCCCGAAAAGTCAATTACAGCGCCAGTCAGGAACCGGGACTGTGTCGATGCGAGGAAGCAGATCAGTTCGCCGATCTCTTCCGGCCTGCCTAGCCGACCCGCCGGCACCGAAGACCTGACATAGTCACGACCCTCCGGCTGGTCTATGAAAATAGCGCGTGGATAATAAGCCTCGCTATACAGGAAGTTCGGTGCCACTGCGTTGACGGCAATGTTAAGTGGCGCAAGTTCGACGGAAAACGATCGAACCAATGCATTCGCAGCATCCCTCGCGGCATCAGGAATGGCGCCTCCGTGCATTGGCAGCTTTGTCCGGCACGATGTCACTAATACGAGATTCCCGCCGCCCTGATGTCTCATACGCGGGATTGCCGCCTTTACCAAAGCGAAAGGACCGACCACCAGCTTTTCTAGCGTCTGCCGCAGGTCGTCCAGTGATGCATCCACAGTGGGCCGATGGATAGCGGGAAAGTGGTCGTTACTGACAATGGCATCAACCCGCCCAGTGACGGCCCATGCGGCTTCGACCAGCAGCTCAACACTTTTGCCGCTCACACGCTCGACACTGCCATTCGCGTTCGAAAAGTGCTCCCACGCGATGTCGTCCACGAAGGAATCATCGTGGGCAAGCACGCGGAATCCCGCATCCAGCAGTGCTGCTACGGCAGGCGGGCCGGCATAGTCCGACGCATTCGTCACAAGTGCAACCTGTTGCTCTTTCTTCACAGCCGCTCCTCCTGGTGGTTCCGAAGCCGCGCGATCCGATGGACACCAGCGATCGCGCCTCCCTCGCGTCTGGCTATGGCGAATCCCGATGTTCGGCTCAGCGCTCCATACTCGACGTCCGGCCCGTTTCGACATCGCCTTCAGCGAATCGCGTCACGAGTTTCCCCCTGTCCACGCGTTGAAACAGTTTAGGCGTTCAATGCGCGGCGCTCGCATCTTGAATCTGGCGTTACCCTTTTCTCCCCGACCTATGCCTTATCCGTCACTGGTTCCAATCGATCACCATCGACCTACGGCGGCGCATCTAGTTTCTGGCCGAAGCTTGCCGATTGAGCGAGCGAACGGTGGTGGCCATGACCCACAGACCCTGTCTACTTACGAAGCGAACCGGCCCTGAATATCTTGCGCGCCGCCCCTCGCTCTGGTCCGGCTGCTGCCCTGGATCAACATATTTTGTCAAGATACTCACCGCCGTACTGAAGCGATTGTGGGGAATACACACAACGCCAATTTTGCTCCGATTACTGCGCAAACGATTGCTTATACTCTCTGCACCTCTTTCTCCGAGGCGCAACGTATGCGGCAGGAATGGCTTGAATATCTCCAGCGAGTCGACTGGAACACTCCGGTGACTTTGGCGCTGACATCAGCGGCAGTCGGTTCTGTCATAACGCTCACCTGGATTTCAGCGAGGGATGCCAGGGAGCGCAAGCGTCAGCGACGCGACACTGCACTGGAACTAGCGTTATCGCTGGAAAGCTACGCCCGAACCTGCCGGACAATGATGCATAAGGCCACCTGGGCAGCAGCGGAGCCAGTCGGCCATATGAACCGCGAAGCCAGTAAAGGCGTTTCCATTCCCGCCTTTGCCTACCCGGACACGCTTCACTGGCATGTCTTGAGCCGCAAAGTTATCTCCGAGCTCCGTGAGTATCCGGCGACAGTGCACGCCGCTCGGGAGTATGTGGAAGCGTTTCGCGAATTCGGCGAGCCAATCGACCTTTGTGGTCAGGTTGAATACGAATGTGCGAAGGCTGCGATGGCAGCGCTAGCACTTGCTCGGGCCACGCGCCGGCGGCACGGAGCCGCGAGGTGGAAGCCGGGCGCCAAAGACTCAGCCTTGGAGCGCGAACTGTCCGACTTCATCGCGAACGCTGAAGAAAAGCGCAAGGAGTCGCTCGAGCGTCAAATGGAGTCTTCAGTCGGTCGACGAGTTGACGCGCAACGGTTCAAACAGGCGCTAAGCGCCTGAAACAGAACTCGGATCCCCCCGCGCGGATAGTTTCCGTAACCGACCCACTTCTGCCGGTCAATCCGATGTCCCCTCAACGGCAGTTTCCCCTCGTTGCGGTCGTTCAGCATCGAAACCCGCAACAAGTTGACTGTCATAGATACAACTTGGCCGCTACACGTGGCCCAGCGCTCGAGCCGGTTTCTGGATCGCATAGCATCGACTGGAACGCTCTGTCCCGTGGATTGGCGGCGACCGATACATGCAGATTTCCATGATGGGATCACCGGCGATCGGACCGGGGCAAGGGTCGACAGGCCTGTGCGGTTCTGATATTGAGTGAATGGCGTAACGAACTCTAGTCGCAACCGAAAAGGCGGCGGACTCTGATCCAGGTCGAGGCGTGCGAGTATTCCGAAATCAATCTGCTGCACGGCTCCCGAAGCAACGCTGGCCGGCTCTCGCAGGCCTAAGCGCCATCAGGCGACCGCCTTTTCACCGGGACGTAAGCGGTAGTACGTTCCGCGAAGAGTTCGGCGATTACCCGGCGTAACCACGCCAAGCCGGGATCCGCGAGGCTTCTTCGATGCCAGAAGGAGTGTGTTTCCAGCTCTGGCAATCGGATCGGCGGTCGAATCGAACGCAACGCCAATGGCACTGCGAACTGCTCAGCCAACTTGATGGGTACAGTGACGACGTAGTCGGATGTCGCGACAATGAATGGCACCGTGAGAAAACTGGAAACCTGATCATTGGCCGACATGCGGATCCCTGCTTTCTCCATGCGATGCTGGATCTCGACGTATGGACTGGCTGGGTTCGAGACGAAGAGATGCCTCGCCTCCCGGTACTTGGCCAACGACGTCGGTGGGTGAAATGCGAATGGGTGGGTGGCTCGAAACAGACTGACACAGTGCTGCTTGAACAGGTGAAGCTGCAGCAGACTGTCCGACATATCCTCGTGAGGACCAAGTGCCAGGTCAATGCCCCCATCTTGTAAACCGTTACGCAGCGCGGTGCCGCTCGCATAGGAGACCTCGAGTCGCACATTGGGTGCGTGTTGTGCACAATATGCCAATAGTCTCGGCATGAAATAGACTTCGCCAACGTCGGTCATCGCGATGACGAAGCGCCGCGCATCGTTAGCAGGGTCGAAAGATTCTCTACGACTCAGCGCAGCCTGCAGAAGCGCGGTACCTTCGGCGACATCGTGCGCAATCAGTTCTCCTAGCCGCGTGGGCTGCATCGTCTGCCCGGAACGCACCAGCAACTCGTCACCCACTGTCGCACGCAGTCGCGCCAGGGCGTTACTCGCCGCTGGCTGCGACATATTCAGGCGTCGCGCCGTAGCCGATATGTTTCGGGTTTCCATGATGTCTTTGAAGATCACCAGGAGATTCAGGTCAATATCACGAAGCCTGCGAGTGCTCATTTCGCCTATTCACGCGCTGAATGGAATCTATTCATTGTAGATCGTTGTGGTGATAGTTGCTAATGCCGACAATCATGTCTGCCTCGAACTGCGGTGGCCATTTCCGCAGATTTCGTCATCGACATTGGCTATTGTTGTCACTAGCGTCAGGAGACGTTGCATGGCTCATCATGAACAAGAGCTCGAGTATTTGACCGGATTCGCAAACGAATGGGCCAGTGAGGCACTACCAGGTGCCCTGCCAGTCGGCCAGAACTCTCCGCAAATCTGCCCCTACGGCCTGCACGCCGAGCAAATTTCGGGCACGGCCTTCACCGCGCCGCGTCACGCCAACCGTCGCTCCTGGTTCTATCGCATCCGCCCCGGCGCCGCGCACACGCCGTTCGAGCACATCAGCAACGGTCGAATCAGCCAGGACTACCTGGAGATCCCGACGACGCCCAATCAACTGCGTTGGGATCCGCTCCCCTTGCCATCCGGCCCGGAAACAGTGGACTTCATCGACGGCCTCATCAGCGTGGCCGGCAATGGCGACCCACATATGCAGTGTGGCGCAGCCATCTATCTGTACGCCATCAATCGCTCGATGCGGGAGCGTTTCTTCTATAGCGCCGACGGTGAGATGCTGATTGTGCTGCAGCAAGGGCGACTTCGCTTTGCAACCGAATTCGGCCTGATTGACGCCGAACCGCAAGAAATCGTGGTGATCCCGCGTGGCGTTCGCTTTCGCGTCGAGCTGCTTGATGTAACCGCTCGTGGCTACATCTGCGAGAGCTACGGCGCACCGTTTCGGTTGCCCGACTTGGGCGTAATCGGCTCCAACGGTTTGGCCAATCCTCGCGATTTCCAGACGCCGGTGGCGTGGTGCGAAGACATTGAAGGTGATTTCGAGCTGATCGCCAAGTTCATGGGCAACCTCCACCGAGCCAAACTGGATCACTCGCCACTCGATGTGGTCGCTTGGCATGGCAACTACGCGCCCTACAAATACGACTTGCGCCGATTTAACACAATTGGCTCGATTAGCTACGACCATTCCGACCCATCGATCTTTCTGGTACTGCAATCGGTCTCAGACACGCCGGGCGTCGACACTATCGACTTTGTAATCTTCCCCCCGCGCTGGCTGGCCGCAGAAAACACGTTCCGCCCCCCGTGGTTCCATCGAAATATTGCCAGCGAGTTCATGGGCCTGATCCACGGCGAGTACGACGCCAAGGCCGAAGGCTTCAAGCCGGGCGGTGCCAGCCTGCATAACTGCATGAGCGGTCACGGTCCCGACGCCGTGACATTCGAAAAGGCGAGCAAGGCGGACGTTACGACGCCACACAAAGTCGATGCAACGATGGCCTTCATGTTCGAGACGCGCCATGTCATCCGTCCGACCAAGGCTGCGCTGGCATCCGCGCAATTGCAGGCGAACTACCACCAATGCTGGCTGGACGTCAAAAAGCACTTCAATCCGGAAAAGAAATGAGCTTGACTAACGAAACGCACACCCCCTCACTGCGCAGTTGGGTCGAGTCCGCCAATGTTTGCAACGCCGATTTCCCCATCCAGAATCTGCCATTCGGTCGTTATCGTTTCGTTGGCTCCGATGAGGGCTTCAAGATTGGTGTCGCCATCGGTGACCAGATCTTGGATCTACATGGGGCCGGCCTGATTGACAGCCATGACATGAATGCACTGATGGCTCTCGATGCCGGAGAGCGTTTGCATTTGCGTCGTGCCATTTCCCAAGGGCTGGCGCATGGCAGCTCGAAACAGCAAGCATGGTCGAAGCTGGTTACCCCCCAATGCGAATCTGAGATGGCGGTTCCTTGCCAGATCGGTGACTACACCGACTTCTACACGGGCATTCATCACGCGACTTCGGTCGGGAAGCTCTTCCGACCGGATCTACCGCTGATGCCGAACTACAAATGGGTGCCAATTGGCTACCATGGCCGCGCATCGTCCATTCGCGTGAGCGGCCAGACGTTCCGGCGGCCCCAAGGCCAGACCAAGGCACCCGATGCCGCGCAGCCCAGCTTCGGCTCCTCCCGACGCGTGGACTATGAACTGGAACTCGGCTATTTCGTCGGACGCGGTAACGAACTCGGGCAACCCGTGTCCATCGAAGGTGCTGAGGACCATTTTTTCGGTGTAACGCTGCTAAACGACTGGTCGGCTCGTGATATTCAGGCCTGGGAGTACCAGCCGCTAGGCCCGTTCTTGTCGAAGAACTTCGCGTCGACTATCTCGCCGTGGTTGGTCACGACAGAGGCCCTGGCGCCTTTTCGCGCGCCATTCGTTCGGCCAGACTGCGACCCGCAGCCGCTGCCTTACCTGGATAGCGAGTTCAATCGCAAGGCGGGTGTGTTGGACATTACGCTTGAAGTCCTGGTCCAGACCCAGCGCATGGCCGAGTCCGGCATCGCGCCTGAGCGGCTGACTCTGGGCGGCGCGCGGACCGCAGCATACTGGACGGCTGCACAACTGATCGCGCACCACACTGTCAACGGCTGCAACCTCCAGTCCGGCGACCTGCTCGGCTCCGGCACGTTGTCAGGTCCCGTACAAAACGAAGCCGGTTCGCTGCTCGAACTGACCGAGGGCGGCAAGAAACCCATCAGGCTCACCAGCGGCGAACAGCGGACTTTCCTGGAGGACGGCGACACGTTGATTCTGCGTGGTTGGTGCGAACGTCCCGGAGCCACGCGTATTGGCCTGGGCGAAGCACGCGGCACCGTGTTACCACACGAAGTTTGAGCCATGACAGAGCCCACGGACGAGAACGTCTCCACGGCGGACCGTACGCTCTACACGTACTTCCGCAGCTCAGCAGCGTACCGGGTGCGCATCGCCCTCAATCTGAAGCGATTGGACTATCGCTCCGTGCCCGTCCACTTGCTTCGCGACGGAGGACAGCAGGACCAACCGGAATACCGTGCGATCAACCCCTTTGGGCTTGTGCCTAGCTACCGTGAGAACGGACGGATCGTGAGACAGTCGTTGGCCATCATCGAATACCTGGACGAATCCTGCCCGGAGCCGCCGCTGCTCCCATCCACACCTTTTGCGCGAGCAGAGGTGAGGCAGTTCGCAATGTCCGTTGCTTGTGACATCCACCCAATTAATAACCCGAGAATTCTCAAGTATCTGGAGCGCGAGCTCCATGCCGATGAAGGAATGCGGCTGCAATGGATGCGCCACTGGATGCAGGTTGGCCTCGAGGCACTGGAGGCTTTGCTGGCAGGAACCGGGGCGTCGGGACGTTTCTGTCACGGTAATCAGCCGACGTTGGCCGACTGCTGTCTGGTGCCCCAATTGTTCAACGCCAGTCGCTTCGAAGTTGACCTCTCTGGATGCCCGCGACTGCAGGACATTGACGCGGCGTGCCAGGAGCTGACGGGATTCCAGGAGGCACATCCAAACCGGCAGCCAGACGCGGCGAGCTGATACGACCGTCGCAGCTCGCGCATTTTCGTGCGGTGAAGAAGCAACACGTGCGTAACGACTTCCCGGCATCGAGGATTCTCGCTGTGGCGGCACTGGTGCGCCCCGATCACGAACCCCGCAGCCTCGCGGCTGCAAGCAGCATTCGACGCCTTCGAGGTCCACCTGCGCAAGCAGCAGGTCGAACCGGGGTCACCGCACGTCCTTCGGGGTGGCCCGGAGATTGTCCTCGATTGACGCACTGCTCACGTGCATCTATCAAAAGTTGGCATTGCGCGACCACATAAGATGACGGCAAACGAGCCCCCACGCAAAAGTCGCAACTCTACGCGCCCCCTGTTCGCAAGCCTTCGCTGCCGGCTACCGACGTTGACGCCGTCACGAAGACGACAGACTACGCGAACCCACCGGCATATGCGTGTTGAGCATGGCCGTTCACGATTTCAGTTCGTTCTCGTGCTCCTCGATCATTTGCGGTAGTGCCGCTTGAAGAAATTCGACGAGCGTCCGTTTCTTGGCGTCGAGATAACGCCGGGACGAATAAAGCGCGTAGACATTGACGGCACGCAACCGGAAGTCGGGAAGCACTTGTCTCAGCGTCCGGTCATGCAGTCCCCTCAATGCGGTGGGTATTGGCAGCATGCCGATACCCATTCCCGCGCGAATAGCCTCTGCCATCGCCTCGGGTACATTGACGGTGAACGGCGCCAGCGCGGGAGGGAAAAAGAGTTCCGTCTCAGGATCGTCGAAGACCCATGGTGCGCAAGACATATCGGGCATCGCAAATTGAAGGCATCGATGATTCCGAAGTTCGGCCGCGTCAACCGGCGCGCCGGATCTCGCGAGATACTCGGCGGACGCGCAAAGTATGGCACGAACGGTGCCGAGACGCTGAGAAACGAGCGACGAGCTCTTCAGTTGCGTGGCAACGGTGATTAACATGTCGAAATTTTCTTCGATCAGATCCGGCACGCGTTGACTGAGGACAAGATCGACCGACACGCCTGGAAACTGCTGTATATAAACCGCGATCAGCGGCGTCAGGTAATGCTGCCCGAAGCTTGTCGGCGCGTGAATGCGAAGTCGCCCTGACGGCTGCGCGGCGGAATCCGTGACTTCGGATTCGGCCATGTCGATCTGGGCGAGAATTTGTTCGCAATGTTGAAGATAACGTCGGCCCGGGTCGGTCAGTGACATACGCCGCGTCGTCCGGTTTATCAGGCGCGCTTGCAGACGCGACTCCAGTTCCGTGATGGCACGCGACACGGCGGCTGTCGTGATGCCCGCGCGAACTGCCGCGCGCGCAAATCCCCCGGTCGTGGCAACGCGAACAAACAGGCGCATGGAGTCAAGCTTGTCCATTGACACTTCCCGTTAACGATGAGTAGAGTACCCGGCCTTCCGGATGCCGGAGCCCACGCGGTGCAACGCACGGCCCGGAGCTGGCGAGGTCTCGCGAAGTAAAAGTGCGATGCAACATCGCCTAGAGCGAGGAGCGCCTTCTTGAGCTTTTTCTCGTTCGACTCGATCGCCCACTCAATGACTTCCTTGCCCTTCGGCGTGAGTGCAACAAGCGACAGTCGCCGGTCTTCCCGATGGCCAACTGATCGCATCAGCCCGTCTTGTTCCAGTGTGATCATCATCGCGAAGACAGCTGGCCGCGCGAGTCAGCTCCAGCGATTCACTGACACGCTGCAAGGCGCCTTGCGTCCGGTTCAAGCCCGAAGTGACCGAGCGGTACAGCTGAAGGCCCAAGCCCCCGCTCACTACCACTGCCACGGCGATACAGGCCATGAGCAGCCAGAAGGCCTGCGAGTAAGGAGCGTTGTTCTGGTCGCGCAGATCATGGCCGAGTTTGACGTTGTAGGCAACGTGACTAGCGAGATGCTGGTCGATGACTTTGGCGAGGGCTTCCATCTCTTGCTGGATTGCAGCTCTGCCGGCGTCATCGGTGCTCAAGAGATATTGGAAGTTCAGTCGGAGGTAGCCGTCACCATCAATCCTGGCCTCTTCAAGCTCCTTGACGCCGGGAATGATATTGTCCTGGACGTACTCGAAGCGCTGTCGCGCCTCGAAGAGCCGCCACAAGCCGTAACCACCGACGAAGATCAGGGCTACCTGGGCGACAGACAGCGTGAAGAGAAGGCGTCTGGCGAGGGTCATGTGCATTTTTGAACTCGTGATGGATGGCTATTGTTTGTCGTCAACTACTTGTTCTGCGATCGCGAAACGGGCGCCTTGACTTGGGCGGCCGGATTCGTCGTGCTTCCTTTCGGGTGATGGGGTTTCGGTCGGAGGAACGGCCTATTTGTCTGAAACATCAGATAAATGCGCAAATAAAAATTCACTGATCCAACAATTTCTTCAAGAGACGACTCAGCGCGTTCGATTCCGTGTCGGAGAGCAACGCTAGCCGCCGGTTCTCCACCATCATCAGGATCGGGGCGCCGTGTACCGCCATCTCGCGTCCCGGCCCCGTCAGCGCCAGTCTCAGTGCACGGCGGTCGTCGAGGCGTCGGTAGCGGCGTAGTAGCTCTTTCTTTTCGAGCCCGTCCAGCGCGCGCGTCATCTGCCCGGTGTCGATGTCGAGCAACTTCGCGAGCGCTCCGGGCGAATTAGCGCGTTCATGGGCGAGCTCAAGCAGGATTCGCATCTGCTTGGCATCGACACCGAATTGCCTGAGCGCGTCGTTGATTTCCGCGGTGAGAATCTTGCGCGCGCGGTTCAGCGCCAGTATCAGGCGCCGAGTCGACGCGAAGTCGTAGGTGATCTTGCTGTCCATCGTGCTCTTTACTGATCTGGTCCAATCACCGCTCAATTGCGCGACGGTCGACGCCATGCCTGCCGGTGTCGTGCCCGCCGCCAATCCCCGACAGAATTTGCGAAGCAATCAGCCGCGCGACGGCTCTAGTTGCGGCCAGCGGCGGTTCGCGCAGACTTCTGACGATCAACCCTGTCACGGTCGAGTGGATAAATGTTGCCGCGAGGTATGGGTCCAGCTCGGCACTCAGCTGGTTGTGAGCGATGGCTGCCCTCAGGGCGCGTGCAATCTGGTGCTCGGCGCAGAGCCAGATGGCATGCAAGCGACTCCAGATCCATTCGGTTTCAGTGGACATCTCACAGCGCATCAGCATGATCGAGTAAAAGCTCCGCGAGGGACCGGCCGATAGCACCGTGGCCAGAAGCCTGGCCAGCCTTCTTTCCAGGTGCCCGAGCGGATCGCGCTCCCCCTCGGTCCACGACATGACAAACGGGTCGTCCGCCAGCGAAGCATCCTCGAACAAGGCTTCGAGCAACGCCATCTTGTCCTTGAAGTGCCAGTAGACCGCGCCACGGGTGACGCCCGCCAGATCGGCAATTTCAGCGAGAGAGGCGCGCGACACACCACGCGCGACAAAGACTTGTTCTGCGGCCTTCAATATTTGCGCTCGCGTTTCGAGCGCTTCTCTCCTAGTGCGCTTCATTGCCCACCGTCATCAGGAATCGGCTACCGCATCGGCGCTCTCGACATGACGTAGCTTGCGCGTGACTTCATCGAGCTTGTCGCCGAGCAGGCGCCGCACCGTCACATAGAACATCGGAATCAGCAAGAGACCGAAGAACGTGGCAAACAACATGCCACCGATCACGCCAGTGCCGATCTCATGACGGGACGCGGCACCGGCCCCGCTGGACAGCACAAGCGGCACCACGCCGACGATGAAAGCCATCGACGTCATCAGAATGGGCCTGAAACGTTGCTTCGCCGCATCCATGACCGCCTCGAAAAGCGTCATGCCCCGCGCCTGCCCGTCGATGGCGAACTCGACAATCAGAATCGCGTTTTTTGCGGCAAGCCCGATCACTGTGACCATGCCGATCTTGAAGTAGATATCGTTGGGCATCTTGAACAGATGGCAGAACACCGACATTCCCAGCAGGCCCAGCGGCACGGTCAACAGCACCGCAACGGGGATGGACCAGCTTTCGTAAAGCGCCGCCAGACAAAGGAACACCACCACAATCGACAACGCCATCAACGCCATCGCCGAATTCCCTGCCAGGATTTCCTGGTAGGACTGCCCGGTCCAGTCCGAGGCAAAGCCTGCCGGCAACGACTTGTCGACCGTGTTGTCGAGGATCCGCATCGCCTGGCCGGTGGAGTATCCTGGCGCCGGCATGCCCACAATCTCGACTGCCGAATAGCCGTTGTAGCGCGAGAGCGCCTGCGGGCCGACATCCCACTTTGCCTTCACCACACTCGAGAGCGGCACCATGTTGTACGGACTGATGGCGCTGTTGCTCACCGATGGATTGACGGGGCGCAACGCACCGCTCGGCGATGTTCCCGCACCGCTCACGCCGGCAGTGCCGCCGCTGGAACCAGACGACGTGCCCGTCACGCCGCTCGGCGTGTAGATGTGCCCCAGGGAGTCGAGCCCCATCCGGAATGGCGCATCAGCCTGGAGGAAAACGCGCTTCACACGTCCGTCGTACGTGAATTCATTCACGTAGACGGGCGCCAGATCCATTTGAATGCTGTTATAGACATCAGGCAACGACAGACCCATCGATTGCGCCTGAACCCGGTCCACGGCCAGTTGAAGCTGTGGTGCCTCCGGGAGCGAGTTGGGCCGAATGCCAAAAAGCTTCGGGTTTTGGCCCGCCTCCGCCAGCAACTTGCCCTCCGCCTGCGTGAGCTCGGCCCTCGATTGGCCATTGCGCGCCTGCAGGTACATATCGACGCCGGCAAACTGGCTCAGTCCACGTATGGTGGGCAGATTGACGATGAAGATCCTCGCGCCGTCGACGCCGTGCAATATCTTGTTGGCCTGCGGGATCAACTGCATCGCGCTTTGCGAACGTTTGCTCCAATCGGTGAGCTTGATGTACGCCATGCCGACGTTTTCGCTTTGGCCGACGAAGCTGAAGCCTTCGAATGCCAGGACGCCATCGATATCCTTACCGATCGGGCTCTTCTTGAGCCTGCCGCCGATTTCGTCCATGACCTCTTGTGTACGCGACAGCGTCGCGCCGGAAGGCAGATTGACAATCGCCAGCATGAAGCCCTGGTCCTCATCGGGGACGAACGCCGTCGGCAGGCGCGTGTAAAAAACGCCGGCTAATACGGAAAGGGTGACGAACAGAATCATCCAGCGCGGCGTGCGTCGGACAATCCGGCCGACGCTGCCCACATATAAGCTGCCGAACCGGTCGAACCCGCGGTTGAACCATTGAAAGACGACGTTCGAGCTTGCATGATGCGAAGGCTTGAGGAACGCAGCACACAGCGATGGCGTGAAGGACAACGCGAGGAATGCCGAGAACACCATCGATACGGCGATGGTCAACGCGAACTGCGAATAGATCATGCCGGTCGCGCCCGGCTGCAGCGCGGACGGTACGAACACCGCAGCGAGCACCACCGTAATCGCGACGATCGCCCCCGAGATCTGGCCCATGGCCTTACGCGTGGCCGCTCTCGGATTGAGACCTTCCTCGCGCATGAGGCGCTCCACGTTCTCGATCACGACGATCGCATCGTCCACCACGATGCCGATGGCGAGAACCATCCCGAACAGGTCGAGCTGGTTCAGCGAGAAGTGCATCGCCGCCAGGCCGATAAACGTGCCGAGCAACGCGACCGGAATGACGAGCGTCGGAATGATGGTGGCTCGGACATTCTGCAGGAAGAGCAGCATCACGAAGAACACGACAATGATCGCCTCAACGAGCGTATGCACGACGTCGGTAATCGAGGCCGTGATGAACGGCGTCGTATCGTACGGCACGGTCCATGTGACGCCGGGAGGGAAATCGCGAGACAGTGTCGCCATTTCGGCTTTGACGGCCTTGGCCACGTCGAGCGCATTCGCACCTGGCAGCAGGTAGACGGCGAGGCTGCCCGCAACCTTGCCGTTGTACGCGGCGGAGGTGCCGTAGCTTTGCGCCCCGAAGCTGATGCGCGCGACGTCGCTC
Organism: Paraburkholderia sp. GAS334; assembly: GCF_050436625.1. NCBI lineage: Bacteria > Pseudomonadati > Pseudomonadota > Betaproteobacteria > Burkholderiales > Burkholderiaceae > Paraburkholderia > Paraburkholderia sp. GAS334. The sequence goes on from NZ_JBNDMO010000019.1 coordinate 20,800, forward strand.
AGGCGAACCACGCTGCCATCAGTATTCGTCCGCAGGATGATGTCGCGAAACTGCTGCTGCGAGGAAAACAACCTATCGCCCGATACCGTTGCCGTGAAGACCTGGCCATTGACCGCCGGATCCGCGCCGACCGAACCCGTGGCGAACTCAGCGTTCTGAGCCTGGACGGCGCTCATCACTTGCGAAGTCGAAAGACCGTAGCCTTGCAGCTTGTCGGGATTGAGCCAGATCCGCAAAGCGTATTCCGAGCCCAGCATGAAAGTATTGCCCACACCGCTGATACGGCCAACGACGGGCTGTATCCGCGAGGCAATGATGTCGCTCAAGCGCGCCGTATCGACGGCAGGGTTGCTCGATTGCAAGCTGACGGCCATCAGAATGTCGGGACTTGCCTTCGCCACGACGATGCCCTCCTGCGTCACCTCGGACGGCAGCAGCGGCTGCGCGAGCGCCACCTTGTTCTGCACCTGCACTTGTGCAATGTCCGCGTTGGTTCCAGGCGCAAAGGTCAGCGTGACGGTGGCCGTCCCGTTGCCATTGGATGTCGAGCTGAAGTACAGCAGGTTATCAATGCCGGTCAGCTGCTGCTCGATCACCTGCGTGACCGTTGATTCCATCGTCGAGGCACTTGCGCCTGGATAGGTCGCCGTTACGGTCACCTGGGGTGGAGCAATGTCCGGATAAGAATCAACCCCGAGGTGCTGCAGCGAGATCGCACCGAACAAACAGATCAGAATGGGAATCACCCAGGCAAAGACAGGCCGATCGATAAAGAAACGTGACATGAGATACCCCTACGATTTACTGCCGGAACGATGGCCGCTCGGTGACGAAGCCGGGCCGGACTGTGACAACCTCGTGTTTTGGTCGGTACCTCGCCAGGGTGTGGTTTTGGCGAGCATCCCCTCACGTACGCCCTGTACACCTGCGACGATCACTCGATCGCCGGGCGCCAGCCCCCCTGTCACAATCCAGTCGCTACGGTAGCTATCGTTGGTATCGACATCCTTGCGGACCACTTTGCCATCAGCGCCCACCACCATCGCGTAGGAACCGACCGTGTCGCGCTGTATGGCTTGTTGGGGCACCAGGTACACATCGTTACGCTGGCCAAGATCAACATTGAGCGATACGTACATTCCCGGCAGCAGTTGATGCCGCGGGTTGGGTATCTGCGCGCGCAGGCTGACCGCACCGGTAGTCGAGTTCACGGAAACATCGGTGAAATCCAGCGTGCCGAGCTGGTCGTATGGCGTGCCATTGGGCAGCATGACCTGGACGGTGGTCTTGTTTTGCGCGGCGAGCGCGACATCACCTTTGCTCTGGGCCTGCTTCAGCGTGATCAGATCGGCGGCGCTGATCGTGAAGTTCACATAGAGCGAATCGACCTGTTCGACCGTGGCAAGCAATGTCCCACCGGAACCCGCATCGGTCGTACCGTTCCCGACGACGGCACCGCCGGTCACCTGTTGCTGACCGGCAATACCGGTAATGGGCGAGGTCACCTTCGTATAGCCGAGATTTACGCGCGCGCCTTCGACGGCGGCTTCGTCTGCCTTGACCTTGGCGGCGGCACTGCGTTCAGCCGCGTCGGCATCGTCCACCGTTTGTTGCGATACGGAGCCGATCGGCAACAGCTTGTGATAACGCTCGGCAGTGATGCGATCGTTGACGAAGGTCGCCTGGTCCTGGGTGAGCGTGGCAAGATCGTTGTCGAGCACCGTCTGGTAGTAGGTGGGATCGATCTGGAACAGCGTTTGTCCTGCCTTGACTTCACTGCCCTCCGTGTAGAGGCGCTTCGTCAGCACGCCCGAAACCCGCGCTGTGACATTAGCGCTGTAATAGGCCGACAAGCGTCCGACGAAGCTGTGATTCAGCGGTACGTTGCTGGGTTCGGCTTCCATGACGCCGACCTGCGGCGCTGGCGGCGCCGGCGGTGGATCGTTTTTGCCGCAGCCGAACAACGAGAGAAGGCCGATAGAGACAATGGATAGGCGTGAGCGTAGAAGTAGTGACATTATCGAAACCGTGTGATCAAGATCGAGGAACGGGAACAGCGCGCAAGCTTGCCGGGCATGCTGTCAGCGGCTGCTCCCGGAAAAGGCGGCGACGTCGGCAGGAGCCTCCTTTGGTTCGTCCCATCGCCATCCTCCACCCAGGCTTTTGATCAGGGTCACGCTGCTTAACGTCAGCGACGCCCGCGTGTCCGCGAGGTTCTGTTGCGCCAGCAGCAACGTGAGTTGCTGGGTCAAAAGACTTTGTTGGCTTGCGGTGCCGAACCGCACCTGCGCCTGCTCGCTCTCGAAAAGCCGCTCGTTGCGCTGATAGATATCCGCGAACGCACGTTCCTGTTGTGCGAGATGGTTCCAGGAGGAGAGACTGTCCTCGACGCTCCCGAATGCGGACAGCACCGCCTGGCGATACGCCGCCACCGCTCCGTCGTACGTCGCGCGCGCTTCGTGCACGGCGGCCGTTCGGGCGCCCCCGTCAAAAATCGTCCCCGCCAGCTCGGGGCCGAGAGTCCAGAAGCGGTTTGGCACAGAGAAGAGATTGGCGAGCGAGCTATGCTGGAATCCGCCTTGTGCCGACAGTGTCAGGTTCGGGAAGAACGCCGCCTTGGCCACGCCGATCCTCGCGTTCGCCGATGCCACGGTCCGCTCGGCGCTCACGACGTCATAACGCCGTTCGAGCAATTGCGAAGGCAATGAAAGTGGAACGACTGGGGCGACGAACGCATAGTGCGGTTCGGACGCCATCGAAAACTTGCCGGGCGGCACGCCGGTTAGGACCGCGATGGCATGCTCATACTGTTCGCGTGACGTTTGCGTCGACTGGAGGTCGGCGACGATGACCTCGAGCGTGTCCTGCGCGGCCAGCACGCTGTCGTTCGACGACTCGCCTTGTGCGTAACTCGCCCGCGTCATATCCAGAATGCTGGCATCGATCCGCTGTTGTTGCTCGAGCAGGTCGATATCCACGTCCGCCCGGCGAAGTTCGAAGTAATCGGTCACGACGCTTGCGGCAATCGACAGACGCTGCCCGGCCAATTGCGCGTCGCTAGCCTGCGCACTCGCCTTGCTCGATTCGATCTCGCGGCGGATTTGCCCCCATAGATCGAGCTCCCAGCTCGCGGCGACGTCCGCAGTGACGGTGTTGTGCACTCCGGAATTCAAAGCGCTGCCATTTGCCGCGCCTGCGCCAGAACCCGCTCCCGCACGCGACCCTGAGATACCGGCCGAGATCGTCGGAAAGAGGCTCGCGGTATTGGCGGCCACGGTGGCCTGCGCCAACCGGTACGCCGCTTCAGCTTGCGCGATCGATTGATTGGCCACGAGCGCCTCTTCCACTAGATGCGTCAGCGTATCGTCGTGATAGTCGCGCCACCACGTGCTCGAAAGCGTTGCCTGCGGGTCAGCCTGTGCCCGTTGCCATTCGACGCTGCCCTCCTTGAAGCTTGGGGGGATATCGATCGTCGGCTCGCGGTAGTCCGGCCCCACGGCGCAACCCGCGGTCATTAGCGTCGCGGCAACCGTGCAACCGCAAAGCACGACACGCCGGAAAGCGCGCCAGCGGCATCGCGGCGCGCCATCGCGCAAGCTGCAAAGAACGTTCATGTTTAGCCTATTGGTAAGGGTCGCCCGAAGGGCGAGTTGGCGCAACCAGCGAGTCCGGGAACCACAACGATGCCCGGTATGCCTTCATTGGCCGTTATGACCAATGCAAACCCGAGCCGCGAGGATGTGTCACGCACGCTCGCCGACGAGCGAGCCCGCCTTCACCGTCATGAGTTTTCAAGCGACAGGTTCGCCTGTTCGAAGGTCGAAGTAAAATAGATTGAATTTACTGATCGATCAGTTAATCTGATCACGTAGGGCAACATAGATCTTCGCCATCTACGCCATTTCGTTGCCGTGACAGAAGAAGAGCTGTTTGGACGCGCCGCAAATCGCTTCCAAATCGTGCAGCCCGCGTTGAGCACGCAGATTCCTTCGATGGAGGGGGACCTGCAAGCCGAACGATTCATCCTTCCCGTGTCCGAGAAAGATGAGGACGAATCCACGGCGCTGGTGTGCGGCAGCAGATCTCTTCGATCAGATCCGGCACGCGTTGACTGAGGACGAGATCGATCGCGATACGTCCGAAAACTGCTGGGTATAGAGTGCGATCAACGGCGTCAAGTAATACTTCCCGAAGCTTGTCGGCGCGTGAATGCGAAGACGCCCAGATGGCAGCGCGGCGAATCCGCGACTTCGGATTCGACCGTCTCGACCTTATCTATATTTATTCGCAATGCTTACTATATAGTCGATCCGGCCCGGTCGGCACCACGTGTCGCTTCATCCAGTTTATGAGTTGGGCTTTTCAGATGTCAGGGTGAAAGCGTTGCAACACGCGGCCGGGCCTTGGCGACGCCTCACAAAACAAGAATGCGGCGCAACCTCGCCTTGAACGAGGAGTGACTGGATCAAGGCAGTACGTTCTCCTGGGCGAAACTGGCATAGCTATTCTTGATACGCATCAACAGGGTTTGGAACAACTTGAGCTCTTCGCGCGACAGACCCGAGAGCACCTTCTTGAGCCTTTTCTCGTTCGACTCGATCGCGCGCTCAATGACTTCCTTGCCCTTCGGCGTGAGTGTAGCGAGCAACCGCCGCCGGTCTTCCTGATCGCCCACTGAGCGCACCAGCCCGTCTTGTTCCAGCGCGAACATCATTGCGGAGACGGCTGCCCGCGTGACCTGCAGCGTCGCGATGATCTGCTGATGCGGGACCAGGCGGTCCCCGGCTCCCCAAAGTAATGCAAGCACCTGAAATCTTGCTGGCGAACCTGCCGTCCCTTCCAGCCATACGTTCATCACATTAGTGACCTGTTGTGTCGTCGCTTTCAGTGCGAACACTGTTTCCAGTCGCTCTACGGCAGCCGCCGGAAATCGGCGAAGGTATGCGTCGCGCAGATACGGCGGAGGAAAAATCATTTCGTCTGCGGAATGTGTCTTGTCCAAAGCTGCTCACCTCTCGATCTGCCTATCAGGCACAAAACAGTATGGTACATGACAAAGTACCGCTCAAATTAGTATGAACAAAAACTATATATCTAGAATATTGTCAATCACTTGACAAACGTATTTGCGAAAAATAGGATGTGTGCCTAGACGGTCGTATTCGCGGCTTGCGGTGGGCGCAAGCCGGTTTCCCGTTCAGGAGTTGCAAACATGACCGACGTACAGACGCGGGAGGACGTTCAGGCGCAAGCTACGCGCGCACCTCGCATCCGCAAGCACAAGATCGTTGTCGCGGCGATAGCCGGTGCCATTCTGGCCGCCGGTGGCATCGCGTACTCTTTCACGAGCGGCAACAAGGTTTCAACTGACGACGCCTACACCGACGGGCGGGCCATTACCGTCGCTCCCCACGTAGCTGGCTATGTCGCTGCGCTCAATGTGGCCGACAATCAGTTCGTCCATCAAGGGCAGGTCCTCATTCAGGTTCAATGCACCGACTACATGGCGGCGCGCGCGCATGCGCAAGGCGATCTCGAATCGACTGAAGGACAACTGGCCTCGGCGCAATCGGAACTAGAGCTCGCCAAGATCAGTTATCCCGCACGGTTTGATGAAGCGCAGGCAACGCTCGCCACGCAGCGCGCCAACCTTTTCAAGGCGCAGTCGGAATTCCTTCGTCAGCACGAGATCCCCAAAGAAGCCACGACATCGCACGATGTCGACTACGCCACTGCTGAACGAAACGCGGCTGACGGGCAGCTAGCGGTGGCTCAGGCAGCGAAGCGCATCGCTGAGCCTGTCAGCCTCAACATTGCCGACGCCAAGGCACATGTCGAGCAACTCCAAGGGGCGCTCAAGCGCGCCCAGGCCGACCTCGACGGGGCAAATCTCAACGTGGGCTGGTGTGACGTCAGGGCGCCGCAAGACGGATGGGTCACCAAGCGGCAAGTGGAGAAAGGGGACTACGTGCAGGTGGGACAACAATTGTTCTCCATCGTCAGCCCCGAGGTTTGGGTCACGGCGAACTTCAAAGAGACCGAACTCACGCACATGCGTCCGGGGCAACAAGTATCGATTGCCGTCGATGCGTATTCCAATCTAAAGCTGAAGGGGCATGTCGATAGCATACAGCTCGGTTCAGGCGGCAAGTTCACTGCGTTCCCAGCCGAAAACGCCACGGGCAATTTCGTCAAGATCGTTCAGCGGGTTCCGGTCAAGATTGTGATCGACTCCGGCACGGATCCAAACAGGCCCCTTCCTCTTAATCTTTCGGTCGAGCCGACAGTTGAGTTGCGATGAACACGATAGCCGAAGCCCAAGCCGCGGCCTGGAAGCCGCGCGCCAATCCCTGGTTGATCGCGGTCGTCGTGACGATTGCCGCGTTCATGGAAATCCTCGATACGACCATCGTTAATGTCGCCTTGCCTCATATCGCGGGCAGTCTGTCGATCAGCTCCGACGACGCCACATGGGCGCTCACGTCATATCTGGTCGCCAACGGAATCGTGCTCACCATCTCGGGATGGTTGGGATCAGTGTTCGGGAGAAAGCGATACTTCCTCATTTGTATCGCGATGTTCACGGTTTGCTCGCTGCTATGTGGTCTTGCACAGAGCTTGCCGCAACTGATCGTGTTCCGGCTGCTGCAAGGCTTTTTCGGGGGCGGCTTGCAACCGAATCAGCAAGCGATTGTGCTGGACTCGTTCAAGCCCGAAAAACGCGGGGCGGCCTTTGCGATCACGGCAATCGCAACCATTGTGGCCCCCGTGCTCGGCCCGGTCCTTGGCGGCTACATCACGGACCATGCCTCGTGGCGTTGGATATTTTTCATCAATATTCCGGTAGGCATTTTTGCCTGCTTTGCGGTCGGCGCTCTCGTGGAAGATCCCCCTTGGGCAGTCAAGCAGAGGCGATCAGTCGACTACGTAGGCTTGTCGTTAATCACGCTCGGGCTGGGCTGCATGCAGGTCATGATGGACCGTGGCGAAGACGAGGGATGGTTTGGGTCACCTCTCATCGTTCGCTTGACAATCCTTTCGGGTCTCGGGATCGCAGGCGCCATCATCTGGTTATTGAGCGTAAAGAAGCCGGTCGTCGATCTCCGCGTGTTCAAGGATCGCAACTTCGCAATCAGTTCGATCCTGATTATCGGCATGAGCGTCATCCTGTATGGGTCCTCGGTGCTCATACCGCAGTTCGCCCAGCAGACGTTGGGGTATACCGCGACGTGGGCCGGACTGGTTCTCGCGCCTGGGGGCGTTGCGATCATGCTGCTCATTCCGCCGGTCGGCCGTCTCATGAAAGTCGTGCAATTGCGCTATGTGATCGCAGTGGGTTTTGGAATCATGATGCTCGCGCTTTGGTATAGCAATACGATCGTGCCTTCGATCGACTTCCGCACGCTTGCGATGATGCGTTGCATCCAAAGCGCTGCATTGGGATTTTTGTTCGTCCCGATCAGTATCATGTCGTTTCACAGCGTGCCCAAATCGCTAAGTGCCGACGCGGCGGCACTGTTCGTGATGTTCCGCAACGTGTCCGGCTCAATCGGCATTTCGGTCTCCACTGCGCTCGTCACGGAGCGTACGCAGGCTCGCCAGGCTCATTTGTCGACCTGGTTGACGCCACTCAATAAGTCTTTCAATGAACTCGTCGCCCAGAACGAGGCGACACTCCGTTCTCTCGGCTGGGCCGCAAGCAGATTACATAACGAAGCGGTCTCGCTCGTGTTTAGTAACCTCCAGCTTCAATCTGCCGTGCTGGCGTACGCCGACGTTTTCATCTACGGCGCTGTCGTTGCTGCCGCAATGATTCCGCTGGCAACGCTGCTTTCGCCAGTCAAAGATAGCGGCCGCCAGTCCACGCCGATGCATTGATGGCATTTCCCACTATCGAGAGTCGACGTCATGAAACTCCTTAAGCTTCAAATTGCCGCGGCCGCCGTGCTGCTGGCCGGATGTACCGTAGGACCCAACTTTAGGCTGCCGGAAGCCAAGCTGCCGACGAACTGGTGCGCATCGGCATGTCAAGCGAACGAGGCCGGCCAGAGTCGCGTGACCTCGCAGCCTGTCAATTCGTCCTGGTGGACCTCGTTCAACGATCCAGAATTGCTAAACCTGGAGAATGCTGTTGCTGGTGCCAACCTTGATCTCAAGGTTGCATCACTCAGGCTTGCCGAGAGCCGCGCGACGCGCACCGTCACGGCGGCGGACCGGTATCCTTCCGTCGAGGCCAATGCCGGCGTCACCCGCGAACGCTCGAGTGCCAATGGCATTTTGAGTTCCGCGGGTACGCTGGCTCAAACGCCCAATCCGGCTACGGCTGCAAACGGGAATAACGGGCCGACGGTAACCCCCAATCGGGGTAGTAATGCGTCTTCCTTTAACGTCTTCCAGGTGGGTTTTGACTCGTCGTGGGAACTGGACCTCTGGGGCCGGGTGAGTCGAGAAGTCGAAGCTGCCGACGCATCCGTCGAGATTCAGGCCGATGCGCGTCGCGACCTGTTGCTGTCGACCATGGCCGAAGTCGCACGCGACTATATCCAGCTACGCGGCATTCAATCCGACTACACCATCACGCTCGAGAACCTGCACGCCGCCAAAGACATTGAAAGGGTCACACGCGAGCGGAATGCTCACGGACTCGCGACCGAGTTGGATATCGCTCAAGCAGCGTCTCAAGTATCGAGAGAGGCCGCTCTTGTGCCTCAACTGAAACAGCGGGAGGAAGAGACCATCAATCGCCTTAGCTTCCTGCTTGGCGAAGCCCCTGGTGCGCTGCGAGCTGAGCTTGAATCCCGCAAGCCGGTGCCACCAACGCCACCGGTGGTCCCTATCGGCATCCCGTCAGAACTGGCGCAGCGCCGGCCGGACATTCGAGAGGCGGAGGCAACGCTGCATCAGGCAACCGCGGAAGTTGGCGTCGCAACGGCAGACTTCTATCCGAGAATCACCCTTTCGGGCAGTGCCAGTCTGCAGGCACTCCAGTTCAGTCAACTGGGAGATTGGGCGTCTCATCAGTTTGCAATCGGTCCATCGATTACGGTGCCGATCTTTGAGGGTGGGCGATTGAAGGGTACGCTCAACCTTCGCAAATTGCAGCAGCAGGAAGCAGCAGTGACTTACCAGAGGGTCGTGCTATCTGCGTGGCACGAGATCGACAACGCCCTGACGCAATATTCATCGCAACAGCTCCGCCGCGACCAACTGGAAGCAGCCGTCAAGGACGATCAAAGGGCACTCCGCCTGGCTCAGGCGCAATACGTTGCCGGTACAGGCCCATTCCTTCAGGTGCTCGATGCACAGCGTAACCTCCTTTCGGGGCAACAGGATCTGAGCGATAACATCACCGGCATCTCCACGACGCTGGCCTCTCTTTACAAGGCGCTTGGCGGCGGGTGGGAATCGACTTATCCCGAAGCGGCTTCTGCGAACGTGCAATGAATGAAGACTCATCATCGTTCATCCAGATCTGACGCTGTCATGGAGGACCGCGAAACACTGTCATCGATCGAGGCGCGGTTCCCAGTGCGCAACGGGCTGTCGCGCTTCACCGAAGACGCCACCGGGAAGGAGGTCTCCCACCCGCCACCGAGTGCCTTGAAAAGGCCGACGAGCGCGAGCGAAACTTCTGTGGTGCTGACGGCTCTCGCCTGCTGGGTATCCAACAGATCCCGCTGGACCGTGAGGACGTTCAGGAAGTCCGTAGCGCCCGCAACGTATTGAAGGCGAGCGTTCTCAAGCGCCACTTGATCCTGTACTACCGCGGTGTCGAGCTTCACCTGCCTGGCCTGACGTGTGTCGTAATCGCTCATCGCGTCGTCGACCTCGTGCCAGGCATTGAGCACGACACGCTGGTATTCGATCATTGTCTCTCGCTGTTGCGCCTTGCGCAGCTCGAGTTGCCCTTTCAGCCGGCCTCCCTCGAATATCGGCACGGTCAGCGCCGGACCGACGCCGAACATGTGCGAACTCCATTCGTCGAGACCGTCGAAATGCATGGCCTGAAGACTCAGGTTCGCCGAGAGCGTGATCCGTGGATAGAAGTCTCCGACCGCCGCGCCGACATCGGCCGTCGCCGCATGCAAACGCGCTTCCGCCTCCCTGATATCCGGACGACGCTCGGCCAGTTGTGAAGGGAGTCCAACGGGCACGCGAGGCGGCACGGGAGGAATGGGATGTACGGTATCAAGTTCGCGCTCCAGCGTTCGCGGCGGTTCGCCAAGCAGGAAGCTCAGCGCGTTGACCAGATGGACGCGCTGGTTTTCCAGCGCCGGCAGGCGTGCCTCAATTTCACTCACCTGCGCTGCAGCCTCTGCGGTTTCGAGGTGCGTTGCCACCCCGTCAGCGAAGCGAATCTGCGTGAGCGCCAAGCTCTGGCGTGCGATCTCGAGGTTTTGCCGAACGATGGCCTGTTGTGCCTGCACCCCCCGCAGCTGGATGTAATCGCACGCCGTCTCGGCCATCGCCGACAGCAACACGCCGCGACGCAGGTCAGCACTCGCCTGCACCGACGCGTCAGCCGATTCGATCTCGCGGCGCACGCGTCCCCAAACATCAAGCTCCCATGAAGCGTCGATTCCCGGCTGCCAGACGTTATAGTCACTCTTGCCGTTCAACCCGGAGATGTCCACAAGCCCATTCTGGCTCGAACGCGCGTGCTGATACGACGCGGAGCCCTGCAGCGCGGGCAGTGCGTCGGCACCGGTCATGCCACGGGCCGCTCGCGCCTGCATGAACCGTTGCGTGGCGACCTTGACATCGAGGTTCGCGCCCGCTACGCGCTCGACGAGTGAGGAAAGCTCCGCGTCCGAGAACGCTGTCCACCAGCGCGCGTCGACATCGTCCGGTATCGTGAGGCTGCGATCGACCGTGAAAGCCTGGGTCGCGTGGTCGGTCCACTGTGCTGGCAGCACGGCCTTTGGCTCGTGATAGTCCGGACCGACGGTACACCCGGCAAGTGCCGTCAAAAGTGCCCCTGCGGCGATTCGTGCCCTGAGCATGCTCATCGTGCGACGCCCTCCTCGCCTTCGTCCACATGCGAGCCTCCCATGTGAATGGTCGCCTCGACCGACATGCCCACGCGAAGTCTCCGCAACGCAGGCTGCCCGGGACGCAGTACGATCTTCACCGGAATGCGCTGGACCACCTTGGTGAAGTTGCCTGTCGCGTTGTCGGGTGCGATGGCGGCAAAAGTTACGCCGGTGGCCGGCGCCAGGGTGTCCACCGTTCCGTGCAGCACAACGCCTGGGAAGGAATCCACGTGAATATCGGTCGCCTCTCCGCGATGCACCGAAGTTAGCTGTGTTTCCTGGAAATTGGCGATAACGAAGGCTTGCTGCAGCGGGACCACCGCAAGCAGTGGCGTTCCCGCTGTGACATAGGCCCCGAGGCGCACCGCGCGTTGGCCAACCATGCCGTCGACCGGCGCCACGATACGCGTCCACGACAGGTTCAGACGGGCGGTGTCCAGTGCCGCCAGTGCTTGTCCGAGGGCCGCTTGCGCCCGCTCCCGGTCGGACTGCAGAACCGCGATCTGCTGCCGTGCGGCCTTTACTGTGGCTTCGTTGCGGGAAACATCCGCCTGCGCGGTATCGATGCGCGATTGTGCCTGCTGCGCGTTCTGGACGCTTCCCGCGCCGTGACTCGCCAGGTCCGTGTAGCGGTTGTAGTCAGCCCGGGCAAAGGTATAGTTCGCGCGAGCCGCGGTCAACGCGGCATTCGCCTGTTCGATGACGGACTGCTGCTGGACGATACTCGCCGACGCATTGTCGATAGCGGCTTTCGCCATTGCGACATTCGCCTCCGCGGAAGCAACCGCCGCCTTGTAGTCCCGGTCGTCGATCTGGGCGAGCAGCTGGCCCTGGTGGACAACCTGATTGTCATCGACCGAGAGGACCGTGACCTGGCCGGCCACGCGCGGCGAAACTACGGTGAAATCGGCGGTCACATAGGCATCGTTGGTCGTCTGAGATGACGACGAAAAGACAAATCTTGCGACTACTCCCGACACCACAATCACGATCAGAACGGCGGCGGCAGCGATATAAAGCTTTCTTCTTTGCATGGATTCAGACATGACTAAAACGAAACGTTATCGGGTCGAGTTGCTGGCGATGGCACGGGGCGGATAAACACGCGGAGCGATCAAGGGAATCAGCACGATCAGCGCAACGGCAACGAGCGCCATCAACCGGAAAACATCGGCCGAAGCGAGAACCATCGCCTGCTCCCGCATCCGCTCGTCGAGAAGCAGCAGAAAGGCGTGGTGAGGTAGTCCTGTCGCCCGGGCAAACCCGTCGTTTGCCATGGCCAGCGCATGCGGCCGGTTACCCAGCTGGTCAACGAGCACGTTCGAATGAAAATGTTCACGCATGGCGAAAAACCCTTCGGTCACGCCTGCGCCCACAACAGAAGCGAGCCCCTTGATCGTGTTGAACCATGCGGAGGCGAACGGCCCCTCGGCCGGCGCCATTCCGTTGGTGGCCAGCATGAGAAGCGGAATGACCGCCATCGGTTGCGCGAAGATCTGAATGATCTGCAATACGTAGAAGTTGTCACGCACCCAGTCCGACGTGAGGTAGCTGCCGACCCCGCACGTCAACACGATCAGACCGATGCCCGTGGCCAGAATCCAGCGGCAGTCAATCGCGCGAATGTTGCACAAGGCGGCGACCAAAGGCAGCGCCAGCAGTTGGGGCAACGCCACGCACAATGAAAGGGGTGCGCTCTGCAAGGGCCGATAACCCTTCACTTCGGCAAGATAGGCTGCGGGAACGCTCGCAACCGCGACGAATATGAGCAGGACACCGCCGAGTGTGATCAGAGCATGGGTCAGGTTCATCCGTGCCAGCAACTGGATCTTCAAGAACGGCAATGGATGGAACCATTCGTTCACCAGAAACAGCACGAACATGATCGCGGCCCCAATGAGCAGAATGCAGATCAGCGGCGAGTCCGTCCAGCCCAGCCGCGTGCCCTGACCCAGCGCGGCGACAAACATTCCGACCGCAGGAAAGCCGAATAACACCCCGCGCCAGTCAAACTGCCTGCAGCGCTCAAGACGCAGAGGATCCTGCGGAAGCCCCCAGGCGATCATCAGAATGGAAAGCAAGCCGAGGGGCGCTATCTCCCAGAACAGGAATCGCCAGTTAACGTATTCAGTCCACCACGCTGCGAGCGGCGTGCCAAGATTCGGGGCGAACGTAGCGGTCAACGCGTATGCGCCAAGCCCATACAGCTTGATCCCCGGGGGCAGGAAACGTAGCGCGACCGTCATCAGCATGGGCGGAAGGCAACCACCGGCGAAGCCCTGCAGCACGCGCAATACGTAAAGCGCGCTGGTGGAGAAGGCAAACGGAAAGACGAGCCCGAGCACGGCAAACACCGCAACCGCACCGATCGTGAAGCGCCTGAGGGAGAAGGTCATCGCGCACCAGGGAGCAAACATCATTGCCGACACCTGGGTCACCTGATAAAGCGTGGATAGCCAGGAGGCATCGTCATGGCTGATCCCCATGGCGCCGCGGATATCGCCCATCGCGATTTCGGTCACGTGGTCGTTGATCTGCGCGATCACAACAGCGAGGAGAATGCCGCCCATGCCGACGAGAATTCGCGCACCAAACGCCGGAGGCGAAGCGGCATTGGCGGGAGCTTTCGAAGGAGACTCGGTCTGCCGGAGCGCAAGCGCGACATTGTTCATGTCCGCCACCACGTTACGACCCGCCACAGCATGGACGCCACAACGGCGTCGATCGGCATGAGCATAGACTTCACCGTTCCCCTTCTGCAGACCACATATCAATGCGGCAAGTCTAGGTACGGCGGATCAATACGAAAATTGAAATCTTTGCACTACTGCCGTGCGCCAAACGCACTCATTGCGCAGGCAACATAACGCCGGATGCGCCGTTCACGTGACCGGCGCACAGTTCGCGAATGATGCGTCGGAGCCACTGATGCGCACTATCGCTCTGAAACCGCGGATGCCACGCCTGGACAACGACCACCGTCTCGAGCGGCAACGGCAGCTCGAACGACCGCGCTCGCAAACCCATCCGCCGTACCGCCCACGCAACGTGCTCGGGTACGGTCAGGATCAAGTCCGAACTTCCGAGCATGAAAACGCCGGAGTGAAACGTCGGAGCCACGAGGGACACCCGCCGCGATAGGCCCAACCGCTGCAGGGCCACATCGATCGGGCCGTTCGGGCGCCCACGCCGCGACACGCTGATCTGTTCGTATCGAGCAAAGCGTTCCGGCGTGATCTCGTGATCGAAGATGGGGTGCGCGTCCCGCGCCATCCCCACGAATTTCGTCGTGAATAGAGATTGGACGTGAACGTCCGTACCCATCGGACGCATAGCGCTGATGTACAGGTCGACCTTGCCGTCCTCCAGCACCGTGTCCTCCCGGTCCTGCTCTGGAGAAAAGCGCAGCAGCACGTGCGGCGCCTCGGCACAAAGCCGCTCCATCAGGGCCTGACCGAACGCGCTAATGAAGACATCGTTCGCGTGCAGATTGAAATCTCGTTTGAGAGACGGCAGATCGACTTCCCGCTCGGGCTCCAGCAGCCGGCGTGCACTCTGCACCGACTGATGGACCTGTTCTCGCAACGTCAGTGCGCGCGGCGTGGGGACCATCTTGCGCCCGACCTTGACGAAAATGGGGTCGCCGATTGTCTCGCGAATGCGCGCCAGCGTGCGGCTCATCGCCGGCGCGCTCAGGTTCATGCGGCGCGCGGCGGCCACGACTGATCCCTCTTCGAGCAGCACGTCAAGGGCAAAGAGAAGATTGAGGTCAGGAAATTGCATCACAGAGGAGTGTAGTCGCTGCGAGAAGCGGTTCAACGCGCAACCGGGCCCTGACGATGCCTCATGAAGCAAGAAGACGCCGCAACATCGCCTTGAAGAAGGCATGCTCATCCGGGCTGAAGTCGGCCAGCACTTCGTTGTAGACATCCGTGAATATCGCTGGCATCTGGTCAGCTACGGCTTGGCCTTGCGGCGTCAGGACGAGTCGAATCATGCGCCGGTCCAGCACGCAACGTGCTCGTGTGAGGAAGCCGTTTCTGACGAGACGGTCGATCAGGCGTGTGATCGCGGTTGGGTGGATATTACATTCGCGCGCAATTTCGCCGGCATGCGAAAGCCCATACCGATCGACCAGATACAGCAAACGCCCTTGCATCGCCGTGACATTGAGCGCTTGCATCGCGCGCCGCGAGATCGAGTTTGCCAGCACGGCATTTGCTCGGGAAACGAGGTAAAAAAAATCGCTGCCGATTTCGGCATTGTCGAAATGGGCCCGTGATGTCGTATTGGGAGTTGCCATTGTCTTTCACGTATTCAACACGCCGTTCGTCTCAGGCAATATGAGCCCCAAGACGGCGAGCGTAACGAAGCGGCCTAGCGCGACATCATGTTCAAGCTGGCGTTGTGCATGACCCAGAGCGAGCCGACGATGACGATGGCCGCCACAAGTACCGTGAAACTGAATGCAAGCACATTCCAGCGCTGGCTCGACGAGCCGTTCATATGAAGAAAGTAAATGAGGTGTACGACGATCTGCACGAACGCGAGCGCAGCGAGTGAAACGAGCTCGGTGCGCGGCGGCAGTAAGCCGCCCAGCACGAGCCCAAACGACGCAGCCGTCAGCAATACGGAGAGAACGAACCCAGCGATATAGTCGCCGACGCTGCCATGAGCATCGTCACCATTAGAAACATGCGATTGAGCCATTTAGATGACGCTCACGAGATAGACAAAGGTAAACACGCAAATCCAGACGATATCCAGGAAGTGCCAGAAAAGGCTCAAGCATGTCAGGCGTCGGATGTCGCGCTCGGTCAGTGTCGGGCGCCGGAACATTTGTACCGCGAGGACTACCATCCACAGCAGGCCCAGCGCCACGTGCAAGCCGTGCGTGCCGACCAGCGTGAAGAACGACGACAAAAACGCGCTGCGGCCCGGGCCTGCGCCTTCCGCGATCAGACGCGAAAACTCGCGTAGCTCCATTTCGAGAAACGCCGCGCCGCACACGAACGTCACCGCGAGCCAGCCGAGCACCGCGCCGCGCTTTTGCCGATGCGCGCCGAGCATCGCGAAGCCGAAGGTGATGCTGCTCAAGAGCAGCGCCGCCGTCTCGATCAGGACGCCCGGAATGTCGAACAGCGCCGTCGCGTCCGGGCCGCCTGCGTATTGGCGGCCTTGCACCGCGAACGTCGCGAAAAGCGCCGCGAAGATCACGCAGTCGGTCATCAGGTACAGCCAGAAACCGAATACCGAATGCGACGGTGGATGATCGCGCAGGTTCGCGCTCAACGTTTTCTGCAACATCAGCTAGCCTCCCGTTCCACTTCCTGTGCGCGCGCGACCACACGCTTGCCGCGGTCCTTCTCCTCGATCCCGCGCACCGTCGATGCGGGGATGTAATAGCCGTCGTTGTCGCGCGAGCTGTAGATCACGAGCGTCGCGACGATCCCACCGAGGCCGGCGATCGCCATCCACCAGATGTGCCACACGAGCGCAAAGCCGAGCACGAGGCTGAAGACACCGATCACAAGGCCGGCGCAGGTGTTCGACGGCATATGAATGTCACGGTACGTCACCCATTTCGACAGGCGCTCGCCGCTGGCCCGCATGTCGGCGTGAGCGTCCAGCGCACGCACCAGCGGAATCATCGCAAAGTTGTACACGGGCGGCGGTGACGTGGTCGCCCATTCGAGCGTGCGGCCACCCCACGGGTCGCCAGTCGTATCGCGGTATTGCGGCAGATTCCGATTGCGGATGCTGACGACGAGCTGCAGAAGCTGGCACGCGATGCCGATCGCGATCAGCACCGCACCGCCCGCAGCGACGATCAGCCATGGATGCCATGCGGGGTTGTCGTAGTGGTTCAGACGCCGCGTCATCCCCATGAAGCCGAGCACATAGAGCGGCACGAACGCGACGAAGAAGCCAACCTGCCAGAACCAGAACGCTGTCTTGCCGAGCTTCTCGTTCAGCTTGAAACCGAACGCTTTCGGGAACCAGTAGTTGAAGCCCGCGAGATAGCCGAACAGCACGCCGCCGATGATCACGTTATGAAAATGCGCGATGAGGAACAGGCTGTTATGCAAGACGAAGTCCGCGCCGGGGATCGCCATCATCACGCCCGTCATGCCGCCAATCGTGAACGTCACCATGAAGCCGATCGTCCAGAGCACCGGCGTCGAGAACTCGAGCCGGCCGCGATAGATCGTGAACAGCCAGTTGAACACCTTCACACCAGTCGGGATCGCGATGATCATCGTCGCGATCCCGAAGAAGGCATTCACGTCGGCACCCGAGCCCATCGTGAAGAAGTGATGCAGCCAGACGAGAAACGACAGCACCGTGATCGCGCAGCTCGCATAGACCATCGTCTTGTAGCCGAACAGCGGCTTCCTGGCGTAGGTCGCGACGACTTCGGAGAAAATCCCGAACGCGGGCAGGATCAGGATGTACACCTCCGGATGGCCCCATGTCCAGATCAGATTCACGTAAAGCATCGGATTGCCGCCCGCGTCGTTCGTGAAGAAGTGCATCCCGAGATAGCGGTCGAGACCGAGCAGCGCGAGCGTCACGGTCAGGATCGGAAACGACGCCATGATCAGCACGTTCGTGCAAAGCGCCGTCCACGTGAACACCGGCATCTTCATGAACGTCATGCCCGGTGCGCGCATCCGCACGATCGTCACGAAGAAGTTGATGCCTGTGAGCAGCGTGCCGACACCCGAAAGCTGCAGACTCCAGATGTAGTAGTCAACGCCGACTCCGGGACTGAACTGCAGCTCCGAGAGCGGCGGATAGGCAAGCCATCCGGTCTGCGCAAACTCGCCGACGACCAGCGAGATGTTGACAAGGATCGCGCTCACCGCCGTCATCCAGAAGGAGAGCGAGTTCAGGAACGGAAACGCGACGTCACGCGCGCCGATCTGCAACGGCACGACCAGGTTCATCAGGCCGACCATGAAGGTCATCGCCATGAAGAAGATCATGATGACGCCGTGCGCCGAGAACACCTGATCGTAGTGATGCGGCGGAAGATAGCCGGGCGCGCGATAGGCAAGTGCAAGCTGCGTGCGCATCATGATCGCGTCCGTGAAGCCGCGCAGCAGCATGATGAGCGCGACGATGACGTACATGACGCCGAGCTTCTTATGGTCGACCGTCGTGAGCCACTCGGTCCATAGCCACTTCCAGCGCTTCGTATAGGTGATCGTGCCGAGCACGACCAGCACGACGAGTCCCATGAAGGCGCCCGCGCCCATGACGATGGGCTGGTCGAACGGAATCTCCGACAGTGTCAGTTTGCCAAACATCCCTTACTCCTGTGTGCCGCACGAGCTGTCCTGCGGATCGAGGACGTTGCCGTTGTTGTACTTCGCGACGATGTTGTGGAAGAGCCGCGGATCGACCGATGAGAAATAGCGCACCGGCACCTTCTCGCTAGGCGCGCCCACGGTGTTGTACGTGTCCATGTCGAGGTGATCGGACGACGTGCGCACCTTCGCGACCCAAGCGTTGAACGCGTCAGGCGATGTCGCCAGCACACGGAACTTCATGTCCGAAAAGCCTCGCCCGCTGAAGTTCGCCGACTCGCCGCCGTAGTCGCCAGGCTTGTCGGCAATCAGGTGCAGCCGCGTCTGCATGCCCGCCATCGAGTACACCTGGCTGCCGAGTTGCGGGATGAAGAACGAGTTCATCACCGAGTCGGACGTGATGCGGAAGTTCACGGGCGTGCCGACGGGAATCGAGAGCTGGTTGATCGATGCAATGCCGAGATCCGGGTAGATGAAGAGCCACTTCCAGTCGAGCGAAACGACCTCGATATCGAGCGGTTTGACCTGTAATTGGAACGGACGATAGGGATCGAGCTCGTGCGTGGTCTTCCAGGTCAGGATGCCGAGATACAGAATGATGAGCGACGGGATCGCCCAGATCACGACCTCGATGGCAGTCGAATGCGCCCACGTCGGTGCATACGTCGCGCTCAAATTCGACGCGCGATATCGCCACGCGAACCAGAGCGTGAGCACGATGACGGGCACCACGACGATCAGCATGACCCACGTCGACGTCGCGATCAGCGATTTCTCCGCAACACCCACGCGGCCCTTCGGATCGAGCACGCCCTGGGTGCATCCTGAAAGAAACGAGATCGCTAACATGGCGATGGTGACGCACGAAGTTCGTGCAGCATGGTGAGCTTTCATAGCTTCTGCCCGGTTGTCGAAATTCAATGAGTTTTCGAGCGACAGGTTCGCCTGTTTGCAGGTGGATGTAAAATAGATTGAATTGACAGATTGATCAGCTTATCTGATCGCGGGAATTGACATGGACCTTCGCCATCTACGCTATTTCGTTGCCGTCGCAGAAGAAGAGCATTTCGGACGCGCGGCAGAACGCCTCCACATCGTGCAGCCTGCGTTGAGCATGCAGATTCGTTCGCTGGAGGAGGAACTCGGCGGGCCGCTTTTCCAGCGCACCAGCAGGCGCGTGGTACTGACCGAGGCCGGCGGCATTTTGCTTGCGGATGCGCGGCGTCTGCTCGCGCAAGCCGACCGGGTGCGTTCGGACGTCCAGCGTTCGCTGAAGGGCGAAATCGGCAGTGTGCGAATCGGCTTTGTTGGATCCGCCGTCTACGGCGGCGAACTGATAGACGACTTGCGGCGCTTTCGTCAGCTTTACCCGGAAGTGGAAGTGCACCTGGACGAAGTCGCGCCACAACAACTGGCCGAAGCATTGCTCAACGGCGAATTGGACGTCACCTATAGTCCGAGCGTCTTGCTGGCTAGTGATTCGCGATTTCGTGCAGAGCGCGTGGGGCGCTGGCCGCTCGCCGTCGCGATGGCGGACGACCATCCGCTCGCTTCGAAACGGCGTGTCTCGGCGCGGGACCTGCGAGCCGAGCAAATCATCCTCCCCGTGACCGAGAAAGATGGGGAGGGATCCGTGGCGCTGGTGCGTGCGATCCTGGGTGACGATGTTCGCATCATCGAAAGCGCATCAAGCACGAACGCTCTGTTCGCCATGGTGGCTGCCGGACTGGGAGTCGCGGTGATTCCCGCTGTGCTCTCCCGGATGGCGATGCCCGGATTGAGCATGCGGCCCCTCTCCGGCGTCTCCAATTTCGCAGAACTCGTCCGACTCAGTCGAGCCGACGAGACGAGCGGCACAGTCCGTGCCTATATGGACTGTGCACGCAGCCTGAAAGGCGCCCCCGCGTTCAAGCCTCGCACGACTTCGGATCACTGACCGCCCGGCTGCATCCTTGCGTACACGCCGGAGTTTTTTGGCTTCGCGAAGACCCGGCGCAGCATAGGTTCGAACGCCTCCAGCGGCATGCACTCCAGATCGGGATTGAAGGCTGCACCGTCGTAGAGCGCGCAAAACTCGGCGGTCTGCTTGAAGTACGGACTGTCACGATGCTCGTCGCGCATGTTCTTGTCCAGGCCCAAATGATGGAAGAAGTAGTATCCCTGGAAAATTCCGTGGTGCTTGACCATCCAATGGTTCGCCTCGGACACGAACGGTTGAAGAACGACCGCTGCAAAGTCAGGGTGATTGAAGGATCCCAGAAGGTCACCCAGGTCGTGCAGCAAGGCGCAGACAACGTATTCTTCGTCACGCCCATCGCGAGAGGCGAGCGTAGCGGTCTGCAGCGAGTGGGTAAGGCGGTCCACGGGAAAGCCGCCGAAGTCGCCCGCCATCAACCGCATGTGCGCCATGATCCGATCGGGCAATCGGGAGACGTGATCGTTGTAATGCGCCATCAGGGCGCGCCAGTCTTCGGCCGTGGAATGACCGATGTGCGTAAACGTGGGCTGATGGTCGTTGATCATGATGCCTTCCGCGAAGATTCAGATGTGGGCTGCTGCCCGGCGGCATTCACCGCCTCGATGAAGTAAGGCGTCAAGGACGCGACATCTCGCGAGGCATAGCCTTGGCCTATCGCCTGCATTACCTGAGCCATGGCCGCTTGCATCCCGGGAATCGGCACGTCAAGGGCTGCAGCTTCGGCGGCAATCGCGTGCATATCCTTGTAGAGGCCGGCCACGTCGAATGCTGCGGTCGAATTCCCTCCCAGGACGACCTCTTTTTTGGCCGGCAACATGGCAAGCGCGGCCGGGCTGTCGATCACTGCCTCGAGCATGAGTTCGCGCGGCAGGCCACTACGCTCGGCCAACGCCAGGCTCTCGCCAAGCAGTTGCCAGTAGCTGCAAAGAATCAAGTTCAGCGACAACTTCATCGCCGCGCCCAACCCTACCGATCCCAGCCACCACTGTTTGCGGGAGAAGGCCTTGAGAACCGGTCCCAGTAACGGCTCGTCACTCGCCGGCGCACCAACCATACTGACCAACTGGCCGGCTCGAGCCGGCCCGACGGTTCCAATAACAGGCGCGTCGGTATAAACGCCCCCATGTCGCTCGACGATGCCCGCTACCTGGCGGTGCGTGCTTGGCCGCACCGTGCTCATTTCGAGAAATCGACGGCCATCTGCCACCAGTGCAAGGCGCGCATATAGGTCGAGCACGCTTGCGTCATCATGAAGCATGGTGAACACGAGATCGCTGGTGCGTACGAGCGCTTCGGGGGTTTCCGCAAACGTGGCGCCCGCCGCAATGACGGGCTCACACCGCGAGGCGGTACGGTTCCATACCGTGACGCTGAAACCGGCACCCAGAAGCCGCGGCACGATTGCTTGGCCCATGCGCCCGAGGCCGATGAAGCCGACGTGTTGGATAGTGTTCATTTTCAATGCCCCTATCGCAGACTGACGACCCGCTGCTCCAAGGGCTTCCACTCGGCATATTTGGCCTTGGCCCCTTCAATCCATGTCGCCGTCTCGCCGTAGATCAAATACTCCGGAGGAAGAATCATTCCGCGCAGAAAGGTGGTTTTCGCCCCGTCCCGCACCGTCGAAACAAGCGGATAAGCACCTTCCTCGTACCAGACATCCCCTCGTCTGGTGTTGACCGTGTTCTCCCCTTTTTCTGATTCGGTCCGAAGGTCGCCTTCGATCAAGCAGCGAATTCCCGAACCGGGATGGGAGTGCAGTCCGGTTGTTCCTTCGAACCCGACGATGCAATCGAGTCGGAATAGCCATTTCGAGGTAGGCATCATCTCGAACATTTTTACGCGGCGTGCCATTCGCAGTCTGGACAACACACCCGTACCGCTCAACAACCCGAGGCCGCCGTCCTCGTGAACCAGCCCCCATCGCCACAATTCTGCACCGATGTTGCCCGCTTCAACGGTCAGGATTTCCTCGGCATAGCAGGCCTTGCCCGCGGCTAGTTCCACGCCATTTACCAGAGCCGAGCCCGACGCGATATAGACCATCGAGTGTTGCGCGGGTACCTCCGGAATCGTCTTCGCGCCGGGAAGCAGTTGATCGGCCCATTTCATCAGTTTATACATTACGGCATCCTTACCAATAGTTGTGAACGTTCCCCCGGAACTGGGATTTCCAGATCGTGGGACTCGCCCGTATGCGCCGGCAGTCTTAAACCGGCGGCGCGTTTACAGTTCGAGCACGAGCCGCTCACCGCCGCACGAGCGCGAGCAGCAGATCATCATGCGGTTGTGCGCTTCGCGCTCGGCGCGCGTGAGCACCATGTCGCGATGATCCACTTTGCCTGCCAGCACCCGTACTTCGCACGATCCGCACAGGCCTTCTCGGCAGTCACTCTGTACGTCGATGTTTGCCTGCTGCAGCGCCGCGAGCACCGTCTGATCCGCGGCGACCGGAATCACAAGGCCGGAGTCTTTCAGTTCGATCTCGAACGCATGTTCCTTCGACGGGTCGAGGGTGGTCTTCGTCGATACGAAACGCTCTACGCGCAGCGCGTCTTCCGGCCAATGCGCGCAGCTCGCCTCCACCGCTTCGAGCATCCCCGCCGGGCCGCATGCATAAATGTGCGTGTGCTCGTCCGGTTGCGCGAAGAGTGACGTGAAATCGTTGAGTGAGCCTTCTTCCAATACGTGCACATGGAAGCGTTCGCCGTGCAACGCGGCCAGCTCGTCGAGCAGCGCCATCGACGCGCGGCGCCGCCCGCTGTAATGAATCGTGTAGTCGATACCCCGAGCCTTTGCTTCTCGCGCCATCGCGCTGATCGGTGTGATGCCAATGCCACCCGCGATAAAGATCGCCCTGCGCGCATCGGCAGCGAAATGGAAGTGATTGCGCGGGCCGCGAATCTTCAGTACATCGCCTGCCTTGACGTTGGCATGGATCCAGGCCGATCCGCCGCGGCTCTCCGGCTCTCGCAGCACCGCGATCTCGAAGGCACCGCGATCCCGCGGATCGCCACAAAGCGAATACTGGCGTGAGAGTCCAGGGTCGCCGCAGATAACATCGATATGTGAACCCGGCGCCCAGCGCGGCAATGGCTTGCCATCTGGGGAGACGAGCCTTACACGCACGATACGATCCGCGCACGCCGACACGCTCTCGACGATCACCGCGCGGCTCACCGCATGCGACGATGGCTCACCGATCCGCACCGTTGCGCACGGCTTCAGCACGGATGGATCGTGCTGCTCGGGATTCTGTACAGGATCCCATTCCACATAGAGATGCTCCGGCCCGCGAAACGACGTGTTCGGCACGTACGTGAAGCGCTGTTCGGCAAGCCGCATGTGTGGCAGCCGGCGTGTGAACTCGTCGAGAAAGACCTGCATCTCCATGCGCGCAAGGTTCTTGCCCATACACTGATGCGAGCCATAACCGAAGGTGAGCTGACCGCTGGCGTTCTCGCGGCGGATATCGAAGAGGTCGGCATCCGCGAACTGGTGCTCATCATGATTGGCCGACGACGTCACGATGAGCAGCTTCGAACCCGCCGGGATGTCGATCCCGCCGATGGTGACGTCTTTCGTCGCAAGCCGACGCCACGCGGCGACCGATCCGTTGTGACGCAGACATTCCTCGACGGCGTTGGGAATAAGGCTCGGGTCCTCGCAGATGTCGTGCCATGCCTGCGGGTGCTGCAAGAGCAGTTTCATCGCATTGGCGGTCGCGTTGGCCGTCGTCTCATGCGCGGCGACGATGCCCGCCATCATCATCGAGTGCAGATAGGAATCCGTCACCACGTCGGGCAGTTCCTTCTGCTTGCGGATGCCGTACTGCATCCAGCCCGGGCCGGACGGGTCTTCGCGCATCTTGTCTAGCACCTTGCCCGCGAACTGCCAGAACTTGCCGACCGCGTGCGCGACCTCGACCTGCTCCTCCGGCCTCGGGCGACCCCACGTGTTCACCGTATGTGCGATCGAATATTCGCGCAACGTGTCCATGTCCTCTTCCGGCACGCCAAGAAAATGCAGCGCAACCGTGAGCGGCACTTCCCACAGCATCTGATCAACAAGGTCGGCGCGGCCGTGGTTGATGAACCGATCTACGTACTCGCGCGCGAGCTCGCGCACCATCGGTTCATGGTGCTTAAGCGCCTCGGGTGTGAACGGATCCATCAACGCACGACGGCGCGGCATGTGCGCTGGCTCGTCTTCGTTCACAAGCGTGCGGTTCATCGCGTAGCCATACGACTCCAGCACCGCGTTCGCCTCGGGGCCGGTCGGCGTGATTTTCTCGAGCGCGATCGACGGGCTGAAGGTGATGTTGTCGCGAAAGATCGCCTTGATGTCGTCGTAACGCGTGACGACCCAATAGCCGAGCTTTGGGCTGTAAAAAACCGGCTCCTGCTCACGGGCCCAGCGCACGTATTCGGGCGGGTCCTGCTGATAGCCGTCCTCAAACGGATCGAACGCAGCGGCGCGTGCGCTCACCGGGCAACCGCCGGGGGAAAGCGCGGCGTCAGACGCCGCGCCATGGAAAGGACACTTCGATACACCGAGATCAGGTGCGACTGCGGCCATGTTCTTCTCCAGATGTGATGTCATTTGCGTAACTATAATACGCAATGCGTAATCGAGTGATCCGGGTAAACCTTGCCATATCGGCTGCCGCTCCCGATCGGCTAAGATGACGAAATGGAAAATAATTCTCAAAAGCAGGCGGGTGACCGCGCTGCGCGGGACCGCCGGCAACGCGTGCAGTCTGCGTCCATCGGGATGCTCGTACTCAAAGAACTGGCCGCCCTTGGGGGACGTGCGACGCTGACCGCCCTGGCCGCCCATCTGCACGAGAATCCGGCGAAAGTCCATCGCTACCTGGCGAGCCTGATGGAAGAGTCTTTCGTTACTCAGGACGGGGCGACGCAGCAGTACTGCCTGGGACCCCAGTGCATTTCCATCGGTCTTGCAGCAATGCGCGTGGCGGACCCCATTCGCTTGTCCGAACCGTCGTTGGTGCGCTTACGCGAGAGCCTGGAAGTGACGTGCTTCATTGCCGTAATGGGCAATCACGGACCGACGATCATCCGCTTTGAGGAGCCGGGGTTACCTGTCACGGTGAATGTGCGTGCGGGCTCGGTCATGTCGTTACTCTGGTCCGCTACAGGGCGACTCTTTCTCGCCTTACTCGATGAGTCGCGAGTTCGAAAACTGGCGAAGGAAGAACTCGCGCGCGCCCCCGCCGACTTGCGCGCGCAACTCGATCCAACCGATCCGATAGGACAGCTGCAACGCGAGGTTCGCGCAATGGGCTGCGCCACGGTCAAAGATACGAATCTGAAGGGAATAAGCGCAGTCGCCGCGCCGCTTTTCGATGCCAATCGGCACCTTTGCGCGTCGCTCACTGCGCTGGGGGCGACGGGTGGGTTCGACTCCTCGATTGACGGTCCGATTGCGACAGCCTTGCGCAAGGAAGCTGAAACGATCAGCGCCGCGCTCGGCTATGTGCCGGATCACGCCAACGCATTTTCTGGTTGTGTCTGATACGTGTCCATGTTGGACCTGGACTGTCCCCGAAGATTGGATTCTTCCTTGGGCCGGTGACGCACGCATCGAGATTGACCTACGGCGCGAGCAGCGCCTGCACCTGTACCGGGGCTCCCGGCTTGCCTGAAACTTGCGGCGCAATCACGAGGTAGCGGTGCCTGTCGCCAGCAGTGCCCACGCCGGGCGTGACCAACTGGCGGATCTGGCCGAGCGCATTCACGATCGCGGAGCCGGCTGGATTGGTCATGAAGTTCGCCAGCGCTTCTATGTTGCCGGTGCCGTCAGAATTGTCTGCGAGGCCCAGTACATACGGTTGCTTTGGCTGCAGGCCAGTGACGGCCGCCTGAAGGACCTGCACGAGACCCTGGTCGAACAATGCGACACTCGTGGGTGCGCTGGCGACGTCCACGGACTTGCCCAATCCCACGGGAACCAGGACCAGGTGCGTACTCTGCCCGGCGAGAGCGAGCGGCTGCGTATTTTGCGTGCCGTCTCCTTCCGGGACCGCATTCGGTACATAGGTGACAGCCTGCGGCGCCTGGCCGATGGGCACGGTCGCGATTACCCTGTTCGTCAGCGTATCGATGGCGGTCATCGCGTCGGCGTTTTCAAGGCCGACGTAGATACGGCTGCCGTCACCGGACGGCCATAGCCCATGCGGCAGGTTGCCGACGGAAATCGTCGAAACCTGCGAGAAGTCGTCGGTTCGGAACACCTTGACCTGGTTCAGGCCTCCGACGGTCACATAGGCGAACGTACCGTTAGCGTTATGCACGATGTTCACATGGTTCGTAATCGGACCCGTGTCGAGCGTCCTGATCAGCCCGAATGGCGGTCGCGCGTCGAACACCTGGGTCTTGCCCACATCCTTGAGCGTAAACCATATCTGCTTGCCGTCCGGGGTCGCAGTGATGTCCGGGCAGAAGGGGCTTGCCTGCGTCACCGTGCCGACAATCTTGTGGTCAGCAACCGAGATGACCTCCGTTTCGGGGTTGAACGATGAACACACGTAGCCATACTTCCCGTCTGGCGAGAAGATCTGCATGCCCGGGCCGGCCGGCACGGTGATCCGGGTTTTTTCTTCATACGTTGTACCGTCAAGCACGGCCACATAGTTTTCGCCGCGCACAGTCACCCAAACCTCCTTGCCGTCAGGCGTAAAGAAGGCTTCGTGAGGCGAGCGGCCAACGTATGTGACGTGCTTGACTGCATTCGTCTGCGTATCGATGAAGGAGACCGAGTTCGAGCCGATGGACACCACAGCAATTGTGCGGTGATCGGGCGAATACCCCATGCCGTGTACGAGCAACTGGCCTTTGTACAACGGGCTGAAGTTGCCTGGCGACGGGTCTCCCAGACGAATCACCCCGACCACCCTGTTGTCCGCCGGATCGATAGCGGAGACGGTGTTCGAGAATTGCTCGGCGGCATAGACGCGGTCATGGTGGCTGACCGGAATATCCGGGTCGGACGACGAACCAGGGGCCTGTCCAGCCCATGCGAACTGGGCTGCGATCAGTGCTGCCATGGTCAGCGCCGAAGTAAGAAGGGACGTGTGTTTGATTGCGGCTCCTTTTGCGTGTGGGTCTGTATATTCATCTGCATGCCGTGATGGGACATCGAGTGTGCGTCCCCCGCGGATGAGGAAGCAGGCTCTTGCTGGTCTGGTGCGGGTGTCGACGGCGGCAGGGGCTGACCAAGCGCGAGGTGCATCGCAACAATCTCCTACTGTTGCTCGACGACGATTTCCTGCGCGATGCGACGCAATTGCTCGTTGCGTCCATAGCGCAATTCGGCCTGTGCCATATCAATGGCGCCCTGGTGGTGAGGGACCATCATCGCGACGAAATCCCGGTCAACATCGCCCGTCGGCCTGATCGACATGTCGTCCATCATCTTCGTCATCGCGGCGTCATTCTCTTGAAGAAACGGCGCCTCGTCTGAGCTTGCGGCCTGCAGTCCAGCGGCGAACGACGGGAGTATTCCAACTCCAGACATGGCAAGTGCGACGGCTGCCCTCAGTACCGCTGGGACAGACAGACGGATCGAGACTGGCATAAGGGTGTCCCTCCTCCTTCGTGTTGGCACATGCTTCAATGGAGTGAACCCATCGGGCGCCGACTTATTCCGAACGTCGAGAACTAATTTTGTTGTTCAGCAAATTTTTCGTCCGACGACGCATGGCGCTAGAAGCGACATTTCACCTACCCCTCCAGCGAAGCCCCCTCCCGACGCAAAAAACAATGCGCTCGCCCCACGGCGCTCTCACCGCAAGCCCGCCCGAGCAAAGCCAGTGCGTTAATCGAGCAGATCCTAGCGCTGGGTGAGGTCGGTTTTTCTGCAAAGAAATCGCACGACCGTGTTGGCTTCTCGCACGTCGCTGGTCGGATGACACCCGCAATCGCATCGTCCTCCGCAATTCATCGTTTACCCCATCCGTCGTTTAATTCCCGTTCTTGGGTGATATAGTCACCTGGTGACTTGGTATTTAGGCAAAACGCCGCCGGACCATTCGCACCTTCAAATTACGCAGGAGATATCTGATGTTCATGCGAAACCGTCTGTTGGAAATGCTGGAGCGCAATGAGATCCCGCTCGGCATGCAGTGTTTTACGGGCGATCCGGCGCTTATCGAAGTGATGGGCCTGACCGGCTTCGACTTCGTCATGATCGACGGCGAGCACTCGGGCAATGACGTGCGCGCGCTGGAAAACAGCGTGCGCATTGCCGAGCGCGCGGGCCTCGCGCCCTTCGTGCGCGTGCCGGACCGCTGCGACGAAACCGGCATTCGTCGTGCCCTCGAGGCAGGCGCCATGGGCATCTTTTTGCCGATGGTTCGCTCGGCGAAAGACGTCAAGGAAGCCGCGACGTTTGCCTTTTTCCCTCCGATCGGCGAGCGCGGCATTTGCCCGGCAACCCGCGCGGCCCGTTACGCGTTCAGGAACTTCGACGAGTACACCGCCTGGAACAATGCGGAAGTCGCGCTTATTCCAATGATCGAGCATCCCGAGGCGGTGGCGAACATCGACGAAATCTGCGCGCTCGACGCAGTGAAGATCATCGCCTTCGGCGCGGGCGATCTTGCCTACGCGATGAACGAAGGCACGTTGATGATGAAAAGCCCGCGCGTTCAGGAGGCCTACCGGACAGTGCTGCGGTCGGCGCAAAAGCACGGAGTCGCGGTGATCGGCGGACCGGTTCTCGATCCTTCGCCCGCCGCCTGCCGCAAGTCGCTCGACGACGGGGTGCGAATTTTCTGCCTCGGCCTCGACACGCTTGGGTTCCGGCGCTTCTGCGAGCAGACCGTCGCCTCGCTCAATGCCGGCATTGAAGGGTCGGCTTTCAAACGCCCGCCTGCGCCGGTCAGCGCCTTTCCCGACTGATACCAGCACCGCCGGTTGCATCCCGGCACAGACCCGATCAAGGAGAACCTGAATGACCAAATGGAACTGGAAGCGTTATGTCGTAGGTCCGAATGTGGACGGCAAATCAGCCGTACTGCTGGACGAAGCCACCAATGTCCAGCACAACCCGGGGATTTTCTATCGTGCAACGCTGTGGAGCGCGCGCGAGGTCCCGGTGGACAACAGCATTGAATGGGACCGCGCAAACGAGGTGACAACGCGTGAGCCTTTCCCTGGCGGCCTGCTGTTTCGCGCGCTCGAGATTCCGCCCGATACCGCGGATAAGGGACATCACGTCGAACAACTCAGGAAGCTGAACCTCGAAGTGCAGCAGAAGCATCAGCCGAGCGCGGAAGACCTGGCTTGCCACCCGAGCATGCACCGCACCGACACCCTCGACTGCATCACCTGCATCAAGGGTGAGATCTATCTGGTGACGGACGTCGACGAAGTACTGATGCAGCCAGGCGACACCGTCGTGATCCGCGGCACCAATCACGCGTGGAGCAATCGTTCGAACGAACCGTGTCTGTTGTGCGGTTGCATGATCGACGCCACGCAGCGCGAGCAGATCCGCTAACACAGCCATTCAGGCGCACGAGGCCCGCGTCGGCCCCGATGCCGGCGCCGGGTCGCGCCAGCGATACCGACACCGCGCCCGCCGCACGGCAAGTCGGCACGAGACAAGAAGCCGCTCGATAAGAAGCAGGCCGATACGGAGGAGACATTCATGCAATCACGTAAATATGCCTGGAGCGTTGCGCTCGCAGGGGCCGCCATGATGGGCGGCAAGTCAGCGCACGCCTACGAAGCCGGCTACCCTGGCTGGTCGATGCCACCCGGAGTGGTTTTGGGCATGACCGCCGCCACGCCCGCGCCCGGCTTCTACAGCTTCAACGAGGTCTATACAGCCCAGGCACACCGTTACGGTCCTGGCGATCCCAGCAGTGCGACGCCGATCCGCGTGGCGTCAGTGGTCACGGGCGTCCTCTGGACGCCTGGCTGGACCTTTTTCGGCGCCCGCTACGAAGCCCTGATTGTGCAGCCGTTCACAATGGCCGACGCCGGCGCTCCATTGAACGTGCAAAGCGGTGGCGTGCGCAACACTTTCATCGCGCCTATGCAATTGAGCTGGGCACTGGGCAATACCGGGCTCTTCGTGAAGACCGGTATTGGCGTCACCGTTCCGGACGGCACCATCTCCGGGCCCAACGGGCTCGGTGATCCGGGTGCGCCCTGGTGGATCGTACAGCCGCTGCTCGCATTCTCATATCTGAAAGACGGGTGGAATCTGACGGCCAATTTCTCGCTTGAAATGAACACGCCGAATACAAAAACCGAATACCGCACCGGCGATATTCTTCACGCGGATTTCGTCGCCACGAAAGCCTTCGGGAAATGGCGGGTCGGTCCGGTCGCGTCGTATGTCGGCCAGGTGACCAACGATACGTCGAGCGCGTTCTATCACAACGCGATCAACGTAAGCAGCTACAACCTTTTCGCGGTGGGCGGCCTGGTCGGCTACGACTTCGGGCCGGTCGTGCTGAATCTCTGGGCGACCAAAGACGTGAGCGCGAGCGCGTCGGGCGGCAATCCTGGGCCGAATCGCGCCACGATTCCGAATGGATACAAAGTATTCGCCAATCTGAACTTCCGCTTCTGATGTCCGCGACCGGATGTCGTCCGTTTATGGAGCAATACATGCAACCGACAGGCAAACTGGATCTCGAATCCATCATCGACGAAGGGCGGGTGACGGGTCTGCAGATCATCATTTTTCTACTGTGCGGACTGGTGGCGATGGTGGACGGTTTCGATACCCAAGCCATTGCGTTCGTCGCACCGCAAATCATCGGCGCGTGGCACGTGGCGCCGGCAGCGTTCGGACGCGTGTTCGGGGCTGGCCTTCTGGGCGGCCTTGTAGGAGCGCTCGCGCTGGGTGCCGCGGGCGATCGATTGGGCAGGAAGGCAACCATGTCGAGCGCCGTGCTGACCTTTGCGGCCGCATCACTGTCGACGCCCTTTGCGCAAACGATTGGGGAACTGACCGCGCTAAGGTTCGTAACCGGAATCGGACTCGGAGGCGCGTTACCGGCTTTCATCTCGCTCACGTCGGAGTATGCTCCCGCGCGGCTCAGGAGCACGCTTGTCGGCATGATGTTCTGCGGCTTTCCGCTTGGCGCCGTGGTCGGAGGCGTAGCATCGGCTGCGATTATCCAAGCGTTTGGCTGGAAGATGGTGTTTTCCGTCGGGGGCGCACTGCCTCTGTTCATACTCCCGGTCTTCCTCGCTGTCGTGCCTGAGTCGGTGAGATATCTTGCGCTGTGCGGCGACCGCGAAGCGATCGCGCGCGTTTTGCACCGTCTGAACGCGCAGGCGCAATGGAACGGAAAATTGACCCTTTTCGCCAAGGAATCGCACTCGCCGGTGTCGAGCCTGTTCAGGAATGGGCGTGGGCCGACCACGCTGCTTCTTTGGACCGCATTCTTTCTCAGTCTGCTCTTGACGTATTTCCTCATCAACTGGATTCCCGTCGTGGCTCGCGGCAATGGCCTCAATATCGACCAGGCCGTGCTCGCGGTATCCATGCTGAATCTCGGCGCTGTCGCGGGCTGTGTCGTGCTAGGCCGTCTTTCCGATCGCTTCGGCGCCCCCGGCGTAATTGGCGCGGCCTATCTCGCAGGCTCATTGGCCATCGTGGCCATTGGCTTCGTCGGCCGGTCGCCGACGCTGCTCTACGTCACGACCTTCGTCGCTGGTGCGTTCAGCATCGGTGCGCAGATGTGTACCGTCGCACTTTGCGCGGTGTACTACGACACGTTTCTGCGGGCAACAGGTATCGGCTGGGCGATGGGTATCGGCCGCATTGGGGCAATCGTCGGACCCGTGCTAGGCGGCGTTTTGCTCGGCGCGGGCGTCACGGCGGAAACGCTGTTTCTGGTGGCGGGCACGACGTCTGCCGGCGCCGCGGTTGCCGTGCTGATACTGGGACGGTTCGTCCGCAGGAAAGCCGATCACAACGAAGGCGGTCGCGCGGTGGGTCGCGCCCAAGGTCCATCGTCCGAAAGTCCCGATTCGCCTACCTGTACGACTAGCCCTCATTGATCGATCATTTGACTCAAGGAAAACGCAACATGCACTCACTTTCTCTCGAACAAGCCGCAGCAATCGTTGACTCGGCACTTGAAAAAGCACGCCAGACAGCTTGCGCACCCATGACTGTCGCGGTGCTCGACGCCGGTGGCCATCTCGTCGCGTTCAAGCGGGAGGACGACAGCGGTATCCTGCGCCCGCAGATTGCGCAGGCAAAGGCCTGGGGTGTACTCGGCATGGGCGCGGGCGGACGCGCGCTTGAGCAGCGTGCGAGTGCAGCGCCAGCCTTCTTCACCGCGCTGACGGACATCTCGCAAGGACGTATCGCGCCCGTCGCGGGGGGCGTGCTGATTCGCGATAGCGAAGGCCGCGTAGTAGGTGCAGTTGGAGTGAGCGGCGATCACCCCGAAAAGGACGAAGCCTGCGCGGTATACGGCATCGAAGGGGCATGCCTGAGGGCAGATGTTGGCTGAAGCTCTTGCCGACTAGATCAATCTTTTAAGCTCACGGCCAGTTCGCAGCGGATCTGGTGGTGGGCAGCAGTGCCGGCCCCTTGTTCACTATCGCCGAATTTATTTCACGCGGCAGCGCGCCCGCGATGCTCGCAGTACGCCATTTTGGCTGTTCGCTCGCGTCTGATCTGGGACAGGCAATCTAAACGCGAGACGACATACACCCTGAGAGGAGCTCAAGATGAAGATCGTTCCATTCGACCCTAGCAACTGGAAGAAAGACCATCCGACCGGCGCCATTGCCTTTCAGCACATGCTAAAGGGGGATGACCCGACCTCACCCGAAAATTTCATGTATATCCTCGCGAGGCAGGATGCCGACTTTCGTATGCCTCGACATCGCCACAATTTCGAACAGATTCGTCTTCCATTGAAGGGACCGTATCACGTCCAGCCGGGCCTGACTCTGGAGGAAGGGCAGATCGGCTACTTTCCGGAAGGCCTGGCGTATGGGCCGCAGGAGGACCCGATTACAGAGCAGACCCCGGCGGGTCGTCTCTTGCTCACGTTGCAGTTCGGCGGATCGTCGACGTACGGGTTCATGAGTATCGAGCAGCGGCGTCAAGCATGGAAGGAACTCGAGAAGAGCGGGCGATTTGACGGCCCCTTTTACGTCCGCCCGGACGGCAAACGCGAGTGGGGGCTCAATGCCGTATGGAAGCAAGTTTTCGGAGTCAGGCTGAAGTATCCTCATCCGCGCTACAAGAAGGTGATTGTGGCGGATCCCAAGCAGTTCAACTGGCTGATGTTGAAAGGATCGCCTGGTGTCGATCACAAATTCATGGGGAGCTTTTCGGAACGCGGTGTGTGGATTGAGATGGTACGCCTGCGCGGTGAGGCCAGTTGGTCTTCGGTGGACGAGTCTTCACAGCGTTTGTTTGTTATCCTATCTGGTGAAGGGACCGTAGACGGTAATCCTTTGACTCCCTTGACCGCGTTGCAGGTATATCCGGGGGAGAAACTCGGAATCGAGGCGTCGTCGACAATGGAACTGTTTCTGGTCGGATTGCCACCCATCGAACAGCCGGTTGTTGAGTCGGATCAGTTCGCCGAGGAGGAAATGAGGCCGGAAGACCAGCTTGAGTAATTGCATTCAGGCGCATAACGATACGTGCGCCTGCTTCATGACTCTTCGGTACGAGACACGCCTATGCAAACCTTATCATTCGCTCAAGCGTCCGGAATTGTGGACGCCGCACTCAAGACGGCACGGTCGCTTGGCTGTAAGCCCCTTGCGGTCGCGGTGCTCGACGCCGGCGGCCATCTCGTCGCATTCAAGCGGAAGGACGACAGCGGTATCCTGCGGCCGCAGATTGCGCAGGCAAAGGCCTGAGGTGTACTCGGCATGGGCGCGGGCGGTCGCGCGCTTGCGCAGCGCCAGCCTTCTTCACCGCGCTGACGGACATCTCCGCGGGCCGGATCGTCCCAGTTGCCGGGGGTGTGCTGGTTCGCGATTCTGACGGCCATGTGATCGGCGCGGTGGGAGTCAGCGGCGATCACCCGGAGAAAGATGAAGTCTGCGCAGCGGCGGGTATTGCCCGTGCGGGGTTGAAGGCGGATGTCGGATAAAGCGGTCCGGCCGGCCAGACTGCTTCTCTTGTCGGCCGGCTATTGGTGCTGCAGTTCCAGCGCCATTTCACAACGAATGTGGCGGCTGACAAACCGCCATTCGCCGGACGCGCCCTTGCGCAGTTCGTCGATGACATCATTCACGCGCAAGCGGGCCGGCGTATCATCGCCGGAGGTTTCGAATGTCAACTGGATAGCCGTGGTTCTCGCAATGTCGGCGGTCGGCATCTCCACACGCAGATTCGACCACATGTGGCGGGTTTTGCGATCGGACGCGGCAAAGCGTTTGCGGCAGTCGGCAGCAATGTTGTCGCTGCCCGCCGACTCGCGGCCGCCCACGGACAACACGCCGCCCGGCATAAACAGGTTCGCCAGCGCTTCGGCGTCGCACCGGTCGGCAAACCAGGCGAAATCGCTGAAAAGCCGCTCGATGGATTGCAGTTCGTTCTGGATGACAGGGTCGCTCATTCTTCGTCCGCACCAACATTAACAAAGTCACAAGGTGACTTGTAGAGTATAGTAATGCCAGACGCAGGTCCAGCAAAAAAGGAATGCACCCATGCAAACACCAACTGAACCCTCCTGGCAGCCAACACGTCGACTTGCCCGCGGCAATGCCGCCGAACAGATTCTCGAAGACTTGCGAAGCCGGATTCTCGACGGCGAACTCACCCGCGGCACGAAGCTGCCAACCGAGAAGCAGCTCGCGGAAGGTTATGGCGTGAGCGGCCCGACGATCCGGGAAGCCATTCGCGGCTTGACGACGGCGCAGCTGGTCGAAGTACGGCATGGCAGCGGCGCGTATGTGACGGCTGACGCCGACCAGCTCATCGGCGTATCGCTTCTTTCGATGATGCAACTCGAACGCGTCGGCATTGCGGAAGTGTTGGGCGTGATGGGTGCGCTCAACGGCTATGCCGCGGAACTCGCCGCCAGGCGAGCCACCGAGGAGGACCTTCAGGCGATGCGCGAGGCACTACGTCAGATCAACGAAGGAACAGATTCCGAAGCGGTGGCGGATGGTCTGCGACTGTTTATCGATATGCTCGCCAAAGCGTCGGGCAATGTACTGCTTGCCGCGCTTTGCAGATTTCTCGCCAGTGTTCAGATCGGCTTCGCAAGAGAACTCACTGGCGGCTCATTCGAGAACTGGCGAAAGATCACAAAACGCATGGCCAAACATCGTCAACATCTGGTCGACGCCATTGCGAGCCATGACACCGCTGCTGCGCGCGAGGCTGCCCGCTCGCATATCGAACAATCCGCCAAGGTGATTTCGTCGCTGCCGGACGCAGGCGAGAAGATGCTGTCCGAACCCGCTCTGGCGAGACTTCTGGGATCGATGTTGCAAAGGGACTAGCTCCGCCGCCCTCGCCGAATGTCGCAAGTCAGGCCAGAAAGAGTCGGTCAGAAGTTTCGCCCGAACGACCGGTGATGGCCATGCCGAAGTGACTCCAGATCCATCGTCCGGCTCATGATGCCACGGGCGCGGGGCGGGTATGCCGAGCCCGCTCAGACACGGCTCAATGTACGCGCGACCGTGTCGCAAAACCATTGCTGGGCGGCCGAGTCTTCCGTGTGCGGATACCAGTACAGATTGACCTCGAAGGTCGGCGTCGGAAACGGTAGTGGCAAGACGCGCATCCTGCCGTCGCTTGCGAACGCGCGCGCGATGCGGGTCGGCAGCGTCAGCAGCAGATCGGTCGACTCGATCACCGCAACCAGGCTCGTGAAGTGCGGCACACGCAGCGTAATCCGCCGCGTCAGCCCCATCTCCGACAGCACGTCCTCGACGAGGTGGTGACCGGTAAACGGCGCCACGACCACGTGATTGGCCGACACGTAGTCGTCGAGCAGCAGCGCGTCGCGGATCGACGGGTGCGACGCGCCGAGCAGGCAAGAATAGCTTTCGGTGAACAGCGTCCTCTTGCGCGTCTGGCCCCCGACGGACCGCAGGTTTCCGACTGCCGCATCGACGCTGCCGGTTTGCAGCCATCCGGCGATGCGCTCGCTGTCGAGTTGCACGATCTCCAATCCGACCGACGGCGCACTCGCCTGCAATTCGCGAACGAGCGGAGGCAAGAACTGCAGCTCGCCCAGGTCGGATAACGCGAGACGAAAACTGCGGCTCGATTGCCGCGGGTCGAACTGCCGCGTCGCCACGATGGCCGCACCTATGTCGTCGAGCGCGCGCTTGAACGCATCGAACAATTGCGTCGCGTTGAATGTCGGCACCATGCCGCCACGCGTGCGAGTAAACAGCGGATCCTGCAGCAGGTCGCGCAGCCGGCTCAGCGAGTAACTCACGGACGGCTGCGTAATGTTCAGCCGCTTCGCCGCGGCGCTCACGCTGCGCGTTTCGTAGATGGCCACGAAGGTTCGGATCAGGTTCAGGTCGGTCGTCATGTCGGCATCAAAATATAGACAACATCTATTTTTACAACACAAAAATGATGATTGGATTTATTTTTCACCGACTCCTAGGATGAGCGCGTTGACTAGGAGATTTGCAATGACGACCGTTCACCAGGCATGCCACGACATTCTTCGCGAGCAAGGCCTGACCACCCTCTTCGGCAATCCAGGTTCGAACGAACTGCCGTTCCTGAAGAACTTTCCGGCCGATTTCCGGTACATCCTCGGCCTTCACGAGGGCGCTGTCGTCGGCATGGCCGACGGTTTCGCGCAGGCGACCGGCCGGCCCACACTCGTGAATCTGCACTCCGCCGCCGGCACCGGCAACGCGATGGGCGCACTCGCGAACGCGTGGAACTCGCATTCGCCGCTCGTCGTCACGGCCGGGCAGCAGGTGCGTTCGATGATCGGCGTCGAAGCGTTGCTGACCAATACCGACGCGACCAATCTCCCGCGCCCGCTCGTCAAGTGGAGCAGCGAGCCCGCCAGCGCGCAGGAGGTTCCGCTCGCACTGAGCCGTGCGATCCACACGGCGGCGACGCCCGCGGCGGGGCCCGTCTATCTGTCCATACCTTACGACGACTGGCAGCAGGAAGCCGGACCGGGCGTCGAGCATCTCGCGCGCCGCCGCGTCGAGTTCGCGGGGCAGCCCTCCGCGCATATGCTGGCGTCGCTCGCGAACGCGCTCGAGCAGGCAAAGGAGCCGGTGCTGGTCGTCGGGCCCGACGTCGATGCCGTCAATGCAAACCGCTTTGCCGTCGAGCTCGCCGAGAAGCTCGCGATGCCGGTGTGGATGGCACCTTCGGCGCCACGCTGCGCGTTCCCGACCACCCATCCCTGCTTTCGCGGGCTGCTCCCCGCAAGCATCGCAGGTATCAGCAGGCTGCTCGACGGCCATGACCTGATTCTGGTTGTCGGTGCACCGGTGTTCCGCTATCACCAGTACGAGCCTGGCGACTATCTGCCCAAGGGCGCCCGGCTGATCTCAATCACGTGCGACATCAACGAAGCGACACGCGCGCCGATGGGCGACGCCATCATTGCTGATATCGCTGCCACGTTGCGCGTATTGAGCGAAATCGTGTCGCCCAGTCCGCGGTCGATGCCCAACACGCTATCGCGTCCCGACCACGCGCCCGAATTGCCCGGCCCGCTCGCGCCCGAGCGCGTGTTCGATATTCTCGACGCCGTCGCGCCGCGCGACGCGATCTACGTGAACGAATCGACGTCGACCACGAACCTCCTGTGGCAGCGGCTGCGCATGACCGAGCCGGGTAGCTATTACTTCGCCGCCGCGGGCGGACTCGGATTCGCGCTGCCCGCGGCCGTCGGCATCCAGCTCGCGAAGCCGGAACGGCGAGTCATCGGCGTGATCGGCGACGGGTCCGCGAATTACGGCATCCAGGCGCTCTGGAGCGCCGCGCAGTACGAAATTCCCGCGATCTTCATCATCGTGAAGAACGGCACATACGGCGCATTGCGCTGGTTCGCTGGCGTTCTGCAGGTCGAAGACGTCCCGGGCCTCGACGTGCCGGGTCTCGACTTTTGCGCGCTCGCGCGCGGCTACGGCGTCGATGCGCTGCATGCGAATTCCGGCGCGTCGTTGAAGGCGGCGCTCGAGCAGGCGCTTGGCAGCGACAAGCCGTTCCTCATCGAAGTCGAGACGCGCGCTTGAGCGCATGCGGAAGGAGACAGAGATGAACCACCCCGTCAATGTCGCGGAATTCCGCGCACTTGCCCGGAAGCGTCTTCCGCGAATCGTGTTCGACTATGTGGATGGCGGCGCGGAGGACGAAATCGGTCTGCACCACAACCGCCGCGTTTTCGACGATGTGAAGTTTCAGCCTCGCCGTCTCGTCGACGTCAGCCGGCGCGATATCCGGACGTCGCTGTTCGGCAAACCGCTGTCGGCGCCACTCGTCATCGCGCCAACCGGCCTCAACGGCATCCTGTGGCCGGACGGCGACCTGGCGCTCGCGCGCGCGGCCGGAAAGTTCGGCATTCCGTTCACGCTGTCGACCGCATCGACCTCGTCGATCGAAGCCGTCAGCAGGGCCGCGACCGGCGAGATCTGGTTCCAGCTCTACGTCCTCCACCGCAGGCTCGCGGAATCGCTGGTGAAGCGCGCGCTGAGCGCCGGCTACACAACGCTGATTCTGACCACCGACGTCGGCGTCAACGGCAAACGTGAACGCGACCTGCGCAACGGCTTCGGAATGCCGATGCAGTACAGCCCGCGCACACTGCTCGACGGCATACTGCACCCTCGCTGGTCGCTCGACCTCGTGCGGCACGGGATGCCACAACTCGCGAACTTCGCGAGCACCGATGCTACGGATACCGAACTTCAGGCCGCGCTGATGAGCCGGCAGATGGACGCAAGCTTTTCGTGGGAAGGATTGCAATGGCTGCGCGATCTTTGGCCGCACCGGCTGCTCGTCAAAGGCATCAGCCGTGCCGACGACGCCGAGCGCTGCATCGCGCTGGGCGCGGACGGCGTCATCCTGTCGAACCACGGCGGCCGCCAGCTCGACAGCGCGGTCGCGCCGTTCGAAGCGCTCGGTGCGACGGCGTCGCGGATCGCGGCGCCCGTGCTGATCGACAGCGGCATTCGCCGCGGCGCCGATGTCGTGAAGGCGATCGCGATGGGCGCGAAAGCGGTGCTGCTCGGCCGCGCGACGCTGTATGGCCTCGCCGCCGACGGCGAGCGCGGCGTCGAAGCCGTGCTGTCGATGCTGAAGAGCGAGATCGACACCACGCTCGCGCAGATCGGCTGCCCCGACATCGGCCAACTGTCGCGGGACTTCCTCTGGCCGCACGGGCCGAACGCAGATGGCGGCGCGCCTGCGCCGTCGCCGCTCACTCAACTTTTCGAGGCACCATGACCGACATCCGCATCACCGGCCTGCGCGCGCGGGCTGTCAACGTTCCACTGCAATATCCGGTCAAGACCGCAGTCGGCACGGTGGCGACGTCGCCGCTCGTGCTGATCGACTTGCAGACGAATGCGAACGTCACCGGCACATCCTATCTATTCACCTACACGCCGCTCGCGCTCAAGCCAGTTCGGCAGATGGTCGAGGAGCTCGCGGCGGTCGTCAAAGACATGCCGCTCGCGCCCTACGCGATCGATCAGCTGATGCAGTCCCGATTCCGCCTGATCGGCCATACCGGCGTCATCCGCATGGCGACCGCGGGCATCGACATGGCTGTATGGGACGCCCAGGCCAAATTGCACGGGCTGCCGCTCGTCGAGCTGCTTGGCGGCACGGCACGGCCGCTTGCCGCGTACGACAGCCACAGCATGGACGGCGTCGAGCTCGCCCGGAAGCGGGCGGGCGACGCAGCCGCGTCCGGCTTCAAGGCGATCAAGACAAAGATCGGCTATCCAACGCTTGAGCACGACCTCAATGTCGTCCGGTCCATACGCGAGGTGGTCGGCGACGCGGTTCAGATCATGGTCGACTACAACCAGGGCCTGACGGTGCCCGACGCGGTGCGGCGCGGGAAGGCGCTCGAACAGGAAGGCGTCGCGTGGATCGAGGAGCCGACGCTGCAGCACGACTACGTGGGACATTCGACCATACGCGAAGCATTGCAGATTCCCGTTCAGCTAGGCGAAAACTGGTTCGGTCCCGAGGACATGACCAAAGCGATCGCGGCACGCGCGTGCGATCTGTGCATGCCCGACTTGATGAAGATCGGCGGCGTGAGCGGATGGCTGCGGGCAAGCGCTCTGGCCGAGCAACATGGCCTGCCGATGTCCAGC
This sequence comes from Paraburkholderia sp. GAS334, assembly GCF_050436625.1. Taxonomy (NCBI): domain Bacteria; kingdom Pseudomonadati; phylum Pseudomonadota; class Betaproteobacteria; order Burkholderiales; family Burkholderiaceae; genus Paraburkholderia; species Paraburkholderia sp. GAS334. Next base: position 61,427 of record NZ_JBNDMO010000019.1, read on the forward strand.
CACATCTTTCAGGAATTCAGCGCGCATCTGCTGGCGGTCAGCCCGACGTGCCACTGGCTCGAACGCATGGATCTCGCCGGCCCGATCGTCGAGCCCGTTCTGCAATTTAAAGACGGCAGAGCGCATTTCGGAGACGCGCCCGGCGCGGGAATCATCTGGCGCGAAAAAGAGGTCGACCGTTTCCTGGTCTGATCGTCGCCCGCGTGGACCAACGCGGGCGAATGAAGCTGATCCATCTCGCAGATCAGCAGGTGCAACGTGATGCGCAAAAACATTTTTGGAGACAACGAATGACCGACAACAAGCAAACGTGCAAGTGGGAAGGACTCATCTTCTCGAACGGATGGGTACCCGCTGCCGGCGGTACGGCCCCCGTCATCGAACCATCGACGGGCGATACGCTCGCGGCGATCGGCATGGGGCTTCCCGAGGACATCGATCGGGCCGCGCATTCGGCCAGTGCGGCTCAGCCGTCGTGGGCGGCGACGCCGTTCGATCAGCGCGCGGCGATCTTGCGGGAAGCAGCGAGATTGCTGAAGGAACGCGCGTCCGAAATCAACGACTGGAACGTGCGTGAATGCGGCTCCACTCGCGCCAAGGCGGAGTGGGAACTGCACGCGACGTATGAGCAACTGCACATGGCGGCCGCGATGCCGATGCAGCCGGAAGGTGCGCTGTTTCCGTCGGCGCTCCCCGGTCGAATGAATTTCTGCCGACAGATCCCGATTGGCGTCGTCGGCGTGATCGCCCCGTGGAATTTCCCTCTCCTTCTCGCGATGCGGTCGGTTGCGCCGGCCCTCGCCGTCGGCAACACGGTCGTTCTGAAACCGGATCTGCAAAGCGCAGTGGCGGGCGGCTTGCTGCTGGCTCAGGTGCTGGAAGATGCCGGCTTGCCGGCCGGCGTCCTCCACGTTGTCCCGGGCGGTCCGGCGACCGGCGATGCGCTCGTGCGCCATCCGAAGGTCGGGATGATCTCGTTTACGGGTTCAACGGCGGTCGGCCGAGCGATCGGCCAGATCTGCGGACAGATGCTGAAGAAGGTTTCGCTGGAGCTCGGGGGCAACAACGCGATCGTCGTGCTGGATGACGCCGATGTCGACGCAGCGAGTTCGAGCGGCGCATGGGGCGCGTTTCTGCACCAGGGGCAGATCTGCATGCAGACGGGTCGGCATCTCGTGCATCGCTCGCTGGCCGAGCAGTACGCATCGAAACTCGCCGAACGAGCGCGCAAGCTGGCGGTGGGTGACCCGTACAAGGCGCAAGTGCACCTCGGGCCGCTGATCAATCAGAAACAACGCGACCGGATCGACAACATCGTCAGGAAGACCCTCGCGTCCGGCGCGACACTCCTTACGGGCGGACGATTCGAAAAGCTTTTCTATCAACCGACGGTGCTGACCGGCGTGACGACGGACATGCCCGCGTTCACGGAGGAAATCTTCGGGCCTGTCGCGCCTGTCACGGTGTTCGACGACGATGACGAAGCCGTGGCGCTCGTCAATGCGTCGGATTACGGTCTTGCGGCCGCCCTCCACACTCGGTCACTGTCGCGCGGTTTTGCGCTGTCATCACGTATCCGGGCGGGCATGGTGCATTTGAACGACCAGACGGTCAACAACGAATTCCACGTGCCCTTCGGGGGAATGGGGTCGTCCGGAAACGGTGGGCGATTCGGCGGACCCGCGAACGTCCACGAATTTACGCAGACCCAATGGATCAGCGCGCTCGACAAGCCGATCGCCTATCCTTTTTAGAAAACGCTAACTGAATGAATTTTGAAACCGTCGCTAGCGAATGATGCAGGCGGCAACTTTGAGGAATGCCTTGCCGTCTCGCAGATCATCGCCGGCGTCGAGCCTCGCTGTGCCGCCGTCGCACCGACGGCAACCGCGCTCGTCGCGACCTCCGTGGTCGCGACCGCACTGCTGACGTCCGTGCTCAGCGCTGTGGTCGCGCCGGTGGGGCGTGCTGTCGGCGAGACATCGCGGCCCCCGCGGCGGCGCGCTCGGGTGCGCTGTCTGACGCAAACGGGCTACGGCCAATGCTCGATCATCCGCTGAAATAGCTACGCGAGGCGCCTGAGTCGTCGAAGCCTGCCTTCGACCATGAACAGGTTCGGACTGCGATCGTCGACATTCTCGAGACCGCTCGGCATGCGCAGCGCGCGGCGCATCGCTAGGCTACCTGATCTGAGCAAAGACGGGGTCGTGCGCGATCAGAGACTGCGGCACAGAGGACAAGATGATGCGCGCGGGTGCAGTCGTACGCAAAACACCGGAAATCAGGTTCATGGCCGCGGCCTTTGCACCATCGCCGCGGGATCCAATCGCGTTTGAACAACTCGTGATAGATAGCAAAAGAGAAATCCGCCAGGAATGTCAGGTGGACTATTGACCTTCTCATAAATCATGATGTCGCCATTACATTGCCTGAATCCAACACGCGGCGGCATATAGGAGCCGTGGCGGTGGCAGCACCTCGAAGCCGAGATACCAGAAGATTACATTCTCGACATCATTCACTTGACATGAAGGGCTGGTGCCAATCCATCCAGTCATACGTTCCCTGCACGTTGCTCCAAGCCCAGGTTGGACGTCTTTCAGCGATCCTTGTTTTAATCCGTACCCCTGGCTTTGTGATTCGATCGTCCGGCTGTAACCAGTCTCTCGCTTCAACGAAATCTTGCACGAGTACATTCGTCGACGTACGCATCATCTAACCACCTCAAAGTAACTATTCCGGCCATTGGTTGCAGCTTTCCCGTCGTCAAGGAAGAGACCCTGCGACGTCCAGACCGCTCGAACGTGATACCCGTTAATCCAGATCTGACGCTGTCATGGAGGCCCGCGAAACACTGCCATCGATCGAAGTCTGGTTCCAGGTACTCAACGGGCTGTTGCGTTTCAACGAAGACGCTACCGGAAAGGTGGTCTCCCAACTTCCACCCAGCGCCTTGAAAAGGCCGACAAGCGCGAGTGAGACCTCTGTGGTGCTGACAACACTTGCCTGCTGAGTGTCCAGCAGGTCCCGCTGGACCGTGAGGACGTTCAGAAAGTCTGTCGCACCCGCAACGTATTGCCGACGTGCATTGTCAAGCGCCACCTGATCCTGTGCTACGGCGCTGTCAAGCTTCTCGTGCCTTGCCTGACACGTGTCGTAATCACTCATCGCGTTATCAACCTCATGCCAGGCGTCGAGCACAACGCGCTGGTATCCGACCATTGCCTCGCGCTGCTGGGCCTTGCGCAACTCGAGTTGTCCTTTCAGCCGACCGCCCTCGAAAATCGGAACAGTCAGCGCCGGCCCGACCCCAAAACATCCGCGAGCTCCACTCTTGTGACGGTGTCCTTGTGCGTGATGGATGTGGCGACGCGCTCGGTGCCATCTACGGCGTCGACAAACAGCGATTCGATATCGAACGTCATGCGCTTTCGACTGACAGCGTCGTATATTTCGAAGTGGAAGTAAAATATATTAATTTTACTGATTGATCATTTAATCTGATCTTGTGATAGAACACCATGGATCTTCGCCGTCTACGTTATTTCGTTGCCGTCGCGGAAAAAGAGCATTTCGGACGCGCGGCCAAACGCATCCACATTGTGCAGTTCGCGTTGAGCATGCAGATTCGCTCGCTGGAGGAAGAACTGGGCGGGCCGCTTTTCCAGCGCACCAGCAGGCGCGTGGTGCTGACCGAGGCTGGCAGCATGTTGCTCGCGGATGCGCGGCGTCTGCATCCATTAGGCACGCAATGCTGGTGCGCTGAAAACAACATGGTAGCGATACGGACGTTATTCCGATAATGCGTCATCTCTATAGTTGTCGTTCGGATTGTGTTTAATGGTACAAACCCTTACGTCGCTAGGGGCCCCGCGCCACGTGCTACGCCTTCAGTGCCTTCGGCAATGGGCATGGACCGCCCGAGCATGAGGAACAAGAAGGCCGAGACAACGAACAGAGCCGCGGACATCGCGAGCGCCGTCACGTAGCTACCGGTGCGGTCATGAATCACGCCGTAGGCAATACCGCCAACCGCGATGCCCGTATAGAAAAACGCGGCGAGCCCTCCATACACGGCGCCGTAGTGCCTGAGGCCGAACAGACGGGCGCAGAAGAACGAGAGAAAATCGAGCTCGGCGCCGATACTCAGCCCAACGAGAAGCACGGCGAACAACGCCGTAGCCGCATGCGGCCCACCGAACATCCAGAGCAGCATGCCGGCTGCGGCGAGGCAAAGCGCCGTTGCGGCGACTCGCTCCGGCCGGAAAGCGTCCAGCGCCCCGCCGATTACCAGCCGGCTCACCACAACCGACGCGGAAAGCGCTGACAAGAGCAAAGGCGCCGATTGCGCGGCGAGTCCTTTCTCAATGACGATGGACTGAAATTGCGACACGAATCCGAGCGACGCCACGCTCAAGCCCAAAATTGCCGCGCCCAACAGCCAGAACGCACGCTTGCAAGCAGCGACGGCGAGCCGCTCGCCCGCTCGCGTATCCGGCGAGCTTGCGTCTTGGACCGGCGCGCGGCTTAGCGCCAACGCAAGCAGTCCGCCAATCAGCACCGCCGCAGCGAAGAACTGGTAGCCGCCTCGCCAGCCCCAGCGCGCCATGACGCCTGCGAGCACCGGCGGCAGGATCATCGCGGTCAGGCCGATACCGAGCAGCGAGAACGCAAGCGCCGTTCCGCGCGACTTCCGGAAGCGAGTCGAGATGGTTCGTGTATAGCTGACGGGACCAGTCGCACAGCCGAGCACATTGAGCGAGATGAACGCCGCATAGAACATCCAGAGTTGACCATTCATGGCCGAAAGCCACACGAAGCAAGCCGACATGCAGATGGTCGAAAGCGCTGCCACCCGGCGCACCCCAAAGCGATCGAGCAACAGTCCCGCGAAAGGGAGCACCGCTGCGGTCACGGGCAGCGCGATCAGCGAAACGGCGGTGGCGCCTTTCGACCAGCGGAACTCGTGCTCGAGCGCGCGAAAGAAGAAACTCGAAAGCGGGGTATAGGCGCCGATGCCGAGGCCCAGTCCAAGGACAGCGCCGATCAAGTCGCGCCAGCCGGCGCGCAGTTCGTCGAGGAATGCGCTCATGTTTCGTCCTTGCCTGAAGGCAGCATTATGTCGTTCACGTTTGTCTCCATTTGTTGTACGCCAGTGAGTGGCGATCTTTTTTGCCTCAGTCCGGCGCGCACCCACGTGTGCGCCGTGTTTCGGGACGGGTCAGTGCACCGCGCTATCGCGAGCGTTTCAGCAGACCCCTTGCATCGAGCTTGTCGAGCAAGCGGGTCATCAGTCCCGTGTCGACGGCCAGCAGCGTGGACAGCTCGAACGGCGTGCTTGCCCCGTCGTTATGCATCGACAGCAGGATGCCCATCTGCTGGCTCGTAATGTCGAATTCCTGGAGCGCCGCATCCATTTCCGCCATCACGAGGTTGCGCGCCTTCTTGAGCAGAGACCCGATGGTTTCGTTCAACAGGAAGTTCTGGGTTGTATAGTGTTTCATCGAAAACGGAGGAACGGCCACGTCAACCTTCGCCTTGTTTGCGGGCCGTAAGCGTGCCGTCTGGCAACGTGTCAGTCGCCAAACGGATGGCAGGATGCCGCTGAGTGATCGTCGTTAGACTGCCGCACGGCAAAGCGTGCGGTCCAATGCCTTCTGGAGAATCGTCGACGGATCGGATACCGCGCCCCGGCTGCGCCATGCGACGTGACCGTCTGGCCTGACCAGTACGGCGCCGTCTTCGCCGATCCCATACAGATCGGCAAACGACCCTTCCGGCGTCAAATCGGCATTGCCTGTATCGGCGACGGTGTATGTACGAAGCGGTGGACACTGCTGCAGCCTTTGCGCAGCTTCGCGCCAAACGTCTCCCTTGCCGCCGGTCAGCAAAACAATGTCCCTGTCGAACAGATCAGTCGCCGACAGCCTCTCATTCCCGCGGCGAAGCCATATGTGGGGTGCCCGATAACCAGGTTTTGCGCACGGAACATAATCAACGACTGGATGAGCGACGGCGGGTGCAGGTTCATCGTCCGGAACGAAAGCACCGTCCTGTTCGTAGTGAACGCCTAAATCCACTCCCGCCCAGTTACCGTACTGCGTCGAGGCGAGCACAGCTTCGACCTGTGCTTCCCTTGTCCGCGCCCGGTGAATCTTGCCGACATGGGCAAGATTTTCTTTGCCATAGTCGCATGCCCGTTTGGCGACTTCGCGCCTTTCGCTATCGAAAGTGTCGAGCAACGTGTCGGGAGCATATCCTTTGAGCACGGAGGCAAGTTTCCACGCCAGATTGTGTGCTGTCTGGATCCCCGTGTTCATGCCGATACCGCCGGCGGGCGGAATTCGATGCGCAGCGTCGCCTATCAGGAGCAATCGTCCGTCGCGAAGGCGATCGGCAACCGATGCGGCGATCGCATACGTGTACGTGGAGTGCAGATCGAAAGCGACGGATTCGGCTTCCTCTCCTCCAATCATGTCACGCATTCTGCGAATGACTCGCTCAGGCGTCCAGCTTTCCGCTGATTCCTTCTCTGGATCGAAGCCGATCTGACACATCCAGCGCTGCTTACCATCCAACGGCTGAAAAACACCGAGCTTGTTCGCACCCATCGTCCAGATGAGGGCAGCTTCTTTTCCTTCGGTCCAACGGCTGAGATCGGCTGTGAAATGGTTATTGATGTAGTGCTGAAGGCTCGTTGGCCCGGTAGAGGTAATGCCGGCCATTTCTCGCAGGGGACTGCGCCCCCCGTCCGCGGCGATCAGCCACCGTGCGCGGATTTCTTCGAGCGAGCCATCCGGCTTGCGCACGGTGACGACAACATGATCCTCATTCTGCGCATAAGCGATCAGCTCAGTCGAAAACTGGATCTGTGCTTCGCGATAGCCGCTCGCATGCCGGAACAGCATTGAGTCGATCTTATCCTGCGCCGTGCACTTGAATCCGTAGGCGGTGTTTTCCGCCTGCGCGTCCGGTGCCATGCAATTGCTCGGCATCTCGCCGATCATGTCGCCGGACAAGGTATCGAAGTAATTGAAGCGATGGCACCAACTCTCCGGGAGTGAAACGCTATGCAGGTCGTCGTAAAGACCGAACTGGCTCCATATCTCCACCGTGCGCGACATGACGCCGCGCGCTCGGGGTAGCGTACTAATGCCGGCGCGCTTTTCGACGAGCAATGTCTCTATGCCAAATCGAGACATCATGATCGAAAAGGTGAGCCCCACGGGCCCCGCGCCACAAATAATTACAGGGATTTCACGCATCGTGCATGTCTCCGGGTTCTATGAGTTTTCATCCAGCGATACCTATAGAAAAGCGCTGATCGCGCACGGTGAGTCATCCGCGCTGACGGTATCGCGGAATTTGACCCATCACATGCGGTCGTCACCCCTTTGCTATGGATGCGCCAATGATGAATTCATAGAGAGAAAAACGGAACACTGAGAAGCGTGAATGCCGTTATCACGGTTTTGAATATCATTGACCGCGGCGCCGTCCGTGACGGCCGATGAAACGGTCGCCGGCTGGTTGCACTGCCGCGAGCCATGGCCTCACGCCGAGGTTCCGCCGCCCCGGTTGAGTTGCGAAAACTGCCCATGGATGAGTTGTCGAAGCCACTGGTTGCCGGAATCACGATGGTTTTGTGCATGCCACAAAATGTTGATCTTCAGTTCAGGAAGATCGAAGGGGCATGGGGCCGTCGCCAGTTTTGTCAATTCGAAGGTACGCGCTGCATAGGCCTCAGGCACGACCGCGATCATGTCGCTAGACAGGAGGATGTGGGCGACGGCAACGAAATGAGGTACTTCTATCTTTACCTTTCTCTTGATGCGAGACCGTTCGAACGTCGCCTCAATGTCCGCATGAGCGGTGCCTTCCGCAGTTATTCGGATGTGTTCCGCCGCCTCGAAACGCTCCTTGGTCAAGCCTGTTGCGGCGCAAGGATGACTTTGCCTAAACAGACAGACATATGGAGTGGTAAACAGCGTGCGTTGGAAGAATCCGAATTCAATCTCTGGTACCACACCAAGTGCGAGGTCGATCCGGCCGCTTTCCATCTCGTCACGGAGGTTCACCATGGTGTGGCGCACGGAGGTGATGGTAATTCCCGGGCCGGCTTTTGACAGGAGGGTCGTCAGTGCAGGAAGAAAGTACGTTTCTCCCACATCCGTCAACGCGATCCTGAAGTTTCGCGAACTCGTTGCAGGGTCGAAGACAGGAGCGGTGTTGACGCTGTCCAAAATGATCTGGAGCGCGTATGCAATCGGCTCGCTCAGATTTTCGGCAAACCGGGTAGGTGTGAGTCCTTTTGACGTGCGTAAGAATAGGTCGTCTCCGAGCATCTTCCGGAGCCGGTTCAATGCGTTGCTCACTGCGGGTTGGGACATCCCGAGACTTTTTGCAGCTTTCGATGCAGTGCCTTGAGCGAGGAGTTCGCTTAACACGACCAGAAGGTTCAAATCGAGGTCTCGAAGTTTCATACCTGTGTCCACTCGGTGTCTCTTGAGTCATCCTTCGCTTTTGGATCAACCTTCGTCGATCATTTTGAACGTCACCGCCTTAGCGGTATCGTCCAAACGCACTGCTCCAAGCCACTTGCCACGGCCGACGATTTCGTCGACCAGCTTGAATACGAGCTTGAGGCCTTCGTGGATAGCCGGGGAATGCGATCGCGCGGTGTTCTCGCACAGCGCCCACGTCATAGACATGCCACGAACGGGGCTCCAGGCCACTTCGTTCGCCAGGCGTTCATTCCCGCTTATCACCGTGTCGCACGCCCCTTGACGCGCCAGCTCGATTGAAAGATTCATCGCGTCAATCTCGAAGATCGTTTTGAACTCAAATCCCCTCCGTGCCATGGCGTTTTCGATCTGCGTGCGAATCACGTTTGGCTTGCCTGGCAGCGCCAATCGTAAATTGTCGAGACGCGAGAGCGCGATCGGCTTGTCAGGTTGCAGCAGCGACTCGTTTCGTGAAACGAGAATCAATGGTTCACGGAACGAGAGGGGCGTGAACATAACCGTCCTCAAACGGATCGAACGCAGCAGCGCGTGCGCTCACCGGGCAACCGCTGGGGGAAAGGACACTTCGATACACCCAGATCAGGCGCGACTTCGGCCATGCTCTTCTCCAAATACGGCGTCATTTGCGCAACTCTAATACGCAATGCGTAATTTCGTGATCCGGGTTAACCTTGCCACCTCGGCTGCCGCTTCCGGTCGGCTAAGATCGCGAAATGGAAAATCATTCTGCAAACCAAGCTAGTGCCCGCACTGCGTGCGACCGCCGGCAACGCGTGCAGTCTGCGTCCATCGGGATGCTCGTACTAAAGGAACTGGCTGCCCTTGGCGGTCGTGCGACGCTGACCGCCCTTGCCGCCCACCTTCACGAAAACCCCGCGAAAGTCCATCGCTATCTGGCGAGCCCAACGGAAGAGTCTTTCGTCACTCAGGATCGGGCGACGCAGCAGCACTGTCTTGGGCCTCAATGCATCGCCATCGGTCTGGCAGCAATGCGCACGGCGGATCCCATTCGCTTGTCCGAGCCGTCGCTTGTTCGCATATGAGAGAGTCTCGAAGTGACGTGCTTCATTGAGGTAATGGGCAATCGCGGCCCTGCGATCGTGCGCTTTGAGGAGCCGGGGTCGCCGGTCACGGTAAATGTTCGCGCGGGTTCAGTGATGTCGATGCTCTGGTCCGCGACGGGACGGGTCTTCCTCGCCTTGCTCGACGAGTCGCGGGTTCGAGCACTTGCCGAGGAAGAACTCCCGCACGCCCCTGCGGACTTACGTGGGCAGCGCGATCCGACCGATCCGATAGGACAGCGGCGACGTGAGGTTCGCGCAGTGTGCTGCGCCACGGTCCAGGATACCAATCTGAAAAGAATAAGCGCTGTCGCCGCACCGCCGTTCAATGTCAATGGACACCTTTGCGCGACGCTCACCGCGCTGGGAGCGACCGGTGGGTTCGATGCCTCGATCAATGGTCCGATCGCGACTGCGTTGCGACAGGAAGCAAAGACAATCAGCGCGGAGGTTGGCGACGTGCCGAATAGTGCCGACGCAATTTTGCATGGTGGCGCATAGGTGGTCGCGAGCGTCACGTTGTGTCTTCGTACGGCAGCAATGATTCCGCCGGCGTCGCTGCAGAGCTACGAACGGCCGCCATGCCCGACGACGCCAGCTCTAAGTTTCGAATCGGACGGCTGCTTACAGAATGCACCGGACGTCCAAACGTTGCCCGCCCTTGACCCGTTGCACGGCTGCTGCCTTGAACTCAGCCGTGTACACCTGATTCGGTACCTTGAACATCTCTTCTTTCCTTCCTTTCGGTCGACTTTATACACGACCTGAGCAGCCCTTCCATAGTATCTGGAAGGCGAAATTTCGAGGGAAGCTCACCTCCAGGTACACACGCTAGCGCGTGCGTCGGATGCTCAGGTCCAGACCAAGGTCGGTCTGCGTGATGGGCTCATGGTGGTGCGCGAACCTTCCTTTGACTGTCCGCGTTTGCATGAGTTTTGAATATCCTACTTAGGCGACCGGCCAAGCATCAAGACGTGGTGTCCGCACTTACGCCGCCTCCGCGAGGTTGAGTTTTCGAATTGAATCCGTCGGTTTCTCCCTCATCGCATCTACTCCGCCATCAAAAGCGGAAAGTGAGGTTGGCAAAGACCTTGTAGCCTTTCGGGATCGTTGCCTTGTCAGGTCCCGTCGGACCACCCGACGCACTGGCACTGATATCTTTCATCGCCCAAAGATTGACGCTGGCAGGACCGAACTTGTATCCGACCAGTGCGCCGACCGCGAAGATGTTGTATCGATCGACATTGATCGCGTTGTGGTAGAAGGCGCTGGACGTATCGTTACTGACCTGGCCGATGTAGGATGCGACCGGCCCGATGGACCAGTTACCCAGCGTCTTCGTCGCGGCAAAATCCGCATGCAGGATGTCGCCGGTCCGATAGTGTGTCTCCGTATTGGGTGTGTTCACCTCTACCGAAAAGTTTCCGGTCACATTCCATCCATACTTGATGTACGAAACACTAAGCAGGGGCTGGAAGATCCACCAAGGCGCCCCCGGACCCGCAAGGCCGTTGGTGCCAGTGATCGTCCCGTCGGGCACCGTCACCGCGAATCCCGCTTTCACATGGAACCCGGTGTCTCCCAGCTTCCAGCTGATTTGTGCCGGCGCAATCAGCGTATTGTGGATGCCCGAACTCTGCTGGTTCAGAGGCGCGCCTGCGTCCGCCATCATAAATGGTTGCACGATGAGCGCCTCGTAACGGCCGCCGAGGAATGTCCAGCCGGGCGACCACAGAATCCCCGTTACCGCGGTCGCAACGTGAAGGGGCGTGGACCCGCTGGGATCCCCGGGACCATAGCGATGCCCCTGAGCCGTATAGATCTCGTTGAAACTATAGAATCCGGGCGGCGGCGAAGCCGCCGACATGGTCAACACTGCCCCGGATGGGATCGACCAGCCCGGATATCCGTGCTCGTAAGCAAATGCGCCGTCCGAGAACGCGGCAAGCGCGAACAGTACGCATGCACTTATTTTTTTTACGCTCATATGTCTCCTCCCGGCGGCCCGCTCCCAGCAAGGCCGTTATTTTTTGAATGGTCGATCGTTGAAGGAAGTGATGCGCGGCATCACTGACAAAGCAACCCTTAGCGCGGCGTGGCTTCGATCATGCGGTCACACAACAGGCACGGTTCGTCGGATCGATTGCTCCAGGCGTGATTGGTGCCGCGAATGTGCAGCACGTTAGTGGCCCCATCCATTAACACCACAGATTTCCCGTCTGCATCGGTCCCGGCCGAATTTCGTTTCATTTCAATTTATACATTTTGGTATCCTATATTTTTATGGTATTACGTGATCTTTCAAACAGGAAAGGAACTCGCCAATGGCCCACGTTTCGTTAAATTTCTCAATGGCAACAGCGCGCTCTATCATCGGTAAAAGCGCGATCCCGGCGTTGTTCCAGGCGCTGTACTGATCAAGCTTGGGACGCGCGGATCAATCCGGTTGCGAAGTAGGCTGACACGTCAGCTCGTCAATGAATGCCTTAAGGCGCGGCGCCCACTGTGCCGCGTCGATTCCAGAGGCAAAGTGACCAAACCGGCTTGCAATTTCGTGATAGATAGCTCGAACCCCTGTGTCACGGAGTTGGTTCATGATCTGCGGGGCGATTGTCGGCGGGAACATCTGGTCCGTGCTGGACAGCACGAATAGAACGCGGGCCGTAATCTTTGCCAGGTCGGCTCGCACATCGAATCGCTCGGCGGCACGCATAAGGATCACCATCGAATTGGCGTCAAAGGTGCGGGCCCATGCGCTCGCAAGATGCGCGATTTGCGCGTCCATCGAGCCCTGATCCGGAAAGCGATCAGCCAACACACTGTCGATTCCGAAATTGCGAAGTGTCCGGACGCGCATTCGTTCGAGCGTCGCCTGGACGCCGGCTGTGCCGTAATAGTCACCGCCGTGCCAGTTTGGATCCTCCGCAAGCTGTTCGACAATGCCCGCGGCATTTGCCCCCGGGCAATATAACGCGCACGTTACCGCAACGATTCCGTCGACGAAGTCGGAGTGCGACACGGCCCACTGGAAAGCCTGAAAACCACCGTACGACGGCCCCACTACCGCGACGAGATGTCGGACGCCCAGGTATTCCAACAATTTGCGTTGTGCGTTCACCATGTCGACGAGGCTCAGATCTGGAAATCTCGAACCATAAGGTTGCCCGGTTGCTGGATTGATGCTCGAGCCATTCGTCGAGCCAAAGGAGGAGCCCAACATGTTTGGGCACACGACAAAGAATCGCCTCGTGTCGATGGGCTTCGCAGGACCCACGAGCTCGCACCATGAACCCTCGGCGGTCGTGCCTCCGGGCAGCACCATTTCCGGTCCACTTGTATAGCCGTGCGTAACTAGGATCGCGTTTCTACCATCCGGCGCCATTTCCCCGAACGTCAAATAGGCTGTGATCGCATCGGTAAGCACCGCACCATTTTCGAGCTGAAGGCGCTCAATCTTGTGCTTTTGAATACCGGAGATCGTGGATTCTGTATCGGTCTGGTTCATTGAACGGTTCCCCAAGGGGTCGTTGCGCGTCGGTCTCAAAATCGGCGTTCGCTATACGAAGAATGAACATGATTTGCCCGCGCCAAGACGAGGCGGTCGGAATGCCAATTCATCCGATTCCTAAAACGTGCGGTCTTTTTTTGAGCTGTCATCGCCGGCGGATCTTCACGCAGGTGACACCGCGGCCGCGTTCGAGCACGTGATGCACATTGTCCATGCAGTACTGGATCACGCATTACGCGACTTCGCGCCGCTCGTCTTCGATTGTATCGAGCAGCCGGTGACCGGCTACGCCACGTATAACGGCAGCCAGCTTTCATGCGAGGTTATGCGCGGTGTGAATGCCGGCATTCACACCGATTCCGCCGAACGGCGACACGTGATGCACCGCGTCGCCGACGAGCAGCACGCGGCGGTCACGCAAACGCTCCGCAACAACGGCTGCGAGCGTGTATGGGTAATTCGAGTGCAGATCGAATTCGAAACTGCCGCATCGTGATCGCCGATCATCGCTCTCACACGCTTGAGTACCCGCTCCATGCCAGCTATGGCCCGATCGCGATCGGGAGTCGCTCGACCGCTGGACGTTGCGACACCACTGGGGCGGCAGCGACAGCGCATCCAGTTCCTCGACAATACCGAAGTGATTCCAGATCTTCATCGTCCGGCTCATGATGCCGCGGGCGCGCGGCACTGTGCTGACGCCGCCGCGCATTTCGACGACGAGGTTGCAAATGCCGAAACGCGACAACAGTATCGACAGCGTGAGGCCGACCGGACCGGCCCCTGCGTTGATGACGGGTACGTGCTTCACGGGTGTCTCCTCCTTTCCACGATCGGGCTCGAGGGATGCACGCGGCGAAACGCAGCGTCGCCGCGCGTGGCGCTCAATGTTGGCGCTCGATGTGCCGATGATGAACAGAACGTGACCGCAAGGCAACACAGTGACCCGCATATGGGGTTATCACGATAGTGAATAATGGGAGCATAGCGACGTGTTTGTGGACACTGTCGGTCATTCGTGTCCGTCGCAGCCGATCATTGCATCTTCTACGCAAAGCGGGGTAACGGTACAGATCAGATGCTTACTGCTCGTATCTCGGGGCCACTGAAGTAGGCCCGGTCAGCCATAACCTTCAGCTTTGGTTTGCCCATCCCGTTCTTCGCGGGCAGTGCCATCCTGCTGAGTTGCCCGTGATCGTTTCCGACGTTAGTAACCTCGTGTTCAACGATCAGATGATGCTTCGTGTCCCCGGCGGCCTGAACGTTGTAGCCCACTATGCCGGAGCCTTTTCCGCTCGTTGTCCTGGACCGTGCGTCGGGATCCGTCATCGACAGCTGTCTGTCCGGCTGCTTCTTCAACTGTTTTTCGATCTGCTTAAGCTCACGCTTCTACTGGCGCAAACTGGCGATCTTCTCGTACAGCCGCACGGTCTTCACGTCGAAACCTGTCGGGCTGGTCCGGTCCGCATTTTCGATCGTCGAGATACCGTTGTACGCTTCCCTCAATCTGCTGCTGAAGCTTGTCGATCTTGCCTGCCGTGTAGTTTCTGTCGCGGCTGTTCACAGCCTTGGTCCTCTTACCCTTGACCGGCGTTCGCGAGCGGGTTGTAGTTGGAGTCGGTGTGCGAGATCCGCCGGTGAAGCATACTCGGGAAGCCCGGTAGTGACATGCAGTGAAACCTTTGAGAATGGACCGCATGCGAACGATGCCACGGATACCGACGCATCGGTTGCATCAATCCCCCGAGAGTTGTGCCTGATCCTGCAAACGGACACACAGGCGGATCTATTTGTGGCTACCATGGGAGGACTAGTACAGATCCCGGAGCGGTTTCGTTGCCCACCATGAGATTCCACGCCTTCAAGGAAATTACCGAGCTGGTCGCCCGTCATGCAAAAGACGAAGGTGCCAACGCCACGGCTGTCGATAGCCTGTTAGTAGGGCGGCATACTTCCCGTTCGGCGTTGATCCATTGTGAGCAATCCCCGACGTTCGCGATGGTGGTACAGGGCAGAATGAGCATCGAACTCGGTGGACAGGTCCAACATTACGGTGTCGGCGACTACCTGTTTGTGTCGTTCGATGTTCCCGTCGCATTTCGGGTTATAGAGGCTAGCGAGGAACAGCCGTGTCTTGGACTAGGTATGGCGATTTCCCCGGAGCGTCTACACGAAGTGCTCGCGCGGGTGGACTTGCCGCCACCCCCCACGGCAACCGAAAGTGCATGCAGTGTCATTGTCGCCCGTGCGAGCCTCGACTTGCTGGATGCGACGCTTCGCCTGTTACGCCTGCTGGATGCTCCTGGCGACATCCGGCCGATGGCGCCCCTTATCGAGCAGGAGATCATTTACCGGCTTTTATCCGGGCCGCATGGCGGACGCCTGCTGCAACTGGCCGTAGCTGACAGTCCAGCCAACGGGATAGCCAAGGCGATCGCCTGGCTGCGCAAGCACTACGAGCAACCGCTGCGGATCGCGGACCTTGCCGACCAGGTCGGGATGAGCGAGTCCTCATTGCATCATCATTTCAAGGCAATCACCCGCCTTACGCCCATGCAGTACCAAAAGCAACTCCGACTTTACGAGGCACGTCGGCTAATACAGA
The DNA here is from genome assembly GCF_050436625.1 of Paraburkholderia sp. GAS334. Taxonomy (NCBI): domain Bacteria; kingdom Pseudomonadati; phylum Pseudomonadota; class Betaproteobacteria; order Burkholderiales; family Burkholderiaceae; genus Paraburkholderia; species Paraburkholderia sp. GAS334. The sequence continues at coordinate 77,126 of NZ_JBNDMO010000019.1, forward strand.
TCGAGCGTCGGAACATCGGCAGCGCCGGCTATGCGGTGGGCTATCAAAGCCGCTCGCAGTTCAGTCGTGAATACGGCCGGCTATACGGGGTATCGCCACAGCAACATATGAATGGCAGCACTCATACATGAACGGAGGTAGCTCTCACCGATCCCAACATGTCCGCGGGAGCTCCTTCAGGTTCCAGCACGGCCCTCCTGATAAACAAGCTGGAGCCTTTTGCCGATCGCACAGCGGTCGGCATTTTTTTTGTTCCGAACGCGCGGATATCGTGCGTCAGCTATCGTCAGACACACGCTCGTCAGACCGGGCGGTCGCAGCCACCTCTTGCCATTCCGTGCAGTAAATGCGGTGCGCAACAAACGAAGCTTTCGATATCCGACATCCCAGCCTCCCGGTATGAACGGGTGTAGCGGCTCATGAACCACTCATGACAGACGACGGAAAAGCACAGTCAGCACGTTCCCGTCGGATGAGCCCGCGGCGTGGAATTCGGAAGGAACCAAGGGCGGTCCGATCGGTGAGACGATTGTAGCCCGCACAGATGCAGCGGGTTGAAGATCTTCCTACACGTCGTGATGGTGAGGCATGCGAACGAGGTCGATAGCCTCTCTCAATGTCGTAGCGCTTACATCATTTTTCTTCGTCACGATGCGGGGCAGCGCAAAGTAGGTGCGACACACCGGATCAGAATACTCTTCATGAGCCTGCTCACTTAGCCAGTCGAGCCGTTCGCTATCCGCATTACTGGCATGCGCCTCAAATAGGTGCCTACGAAGGAGTCCAATCTCGCTGGCCGCTTGCCGAAGGGTATCAGCCGCCTCACCCGTCATGGCTTCCGCCAGCTTTTTTAGCCGTTCAAGATCGACAGGCATATCAGGCTAATTCCCACGCTTTCTGGCCGGGAGGCAAAACCGTTGTGTTTCGCATGAAAACGCCGCTCCGGTCCATCGTCATCCCGTTTCCGTCATGACCGCCCTTCGCAGACTGTCTTCGGATGAAGCCATCCTCATCGGACAGTTCGTCGTGCGTCACGCCATCCTGACCGGCGCCCGCCAGGACGCCGGGTTCGTCCAGAAGGCGCCGCGCAGGCGATCGCTGCCAGGCTGTGCCGGCGGCTTGGCGCCGGTGGCGCCGATGCTGCCGCGCGGCGAAATTTCGCGGCCGCTCGAGTTGAGACGTCTGATTATTTCGGCGAGCGTGCCATCAGCCTGCCACTCGTCAAAGCGGCGCCTGCATGTAGGCGGCGACGGGTAGCGGCCCGGCAGCCTGGACCAGCCTTCGCCGGTCGAGAGCACCCATAGCACCGCATTGAGAACTGCACGCGTTTCCGCGCGCGGCCGGCCGCGCCGCTCGCTCCGCGAGGGCTTCGCACAGAACAACGCTTCGACCAACTCCCACTCGTTGTCTCCTAAATCGTTGGCCAGCATCATATTTCACCTCAACAAAGCTAACTCCGGTGTGCCGACTCGCAGCGCGCTCTTCTCGTCCACAGCGCTTCGGGTTGCCTTGACGATAGTCCAGCGCGACTTCGAACACCCTCTTCGATCAAGCCCAGATACCCACTACAGCCTAACCATGCCGTAAGAAGACGATGCCACGAATGACGACGCATCGGTTATATCAATTCGCCGAAAGTTGTGCCTGATCCTGCAAACGGATGCACATGCCGATCCATCTGCAGCTACCATTGTGAGGACTGGCACAACTCCCAAATCGGCTTCGTTGAGCACCATGAGTACCCCTATCTTCAGGGAAATTGCCCGGCTGGTCGCCCCTTTGAATAGACGAACGGTGGATTGGATGAGAAAAGCTCGTGCAAGGGGCTCGCAGCAAAGTGGAGGAGGACGAATCGATGCTGCGATCCGAACGCTTCTGAGACTTGCGGTTGTGACGGCAATCATTGTCGTAATTGGTTTGCTCGGGATAACGCTTGTCGCGCTGTGTGACGAGGACTGCGAAGTCAATTGGTCAAGCGTTTGTGTCCCATAGCAATCGACGCGCTCGCCTTCGTCCTTTTCGAGGTCAACAGACACCTTTTCTTCTCCGGCGTACATGCAATGCGTGTGAGCTTCTTCATGCAGCATGAAGACATAGTGGGAGACGTGTATTGCACCGCCTGCGAGTTGGGCCTGCGACCGTCGATGCCCGGATCGATGTCCGCCATCACGCACTTCGAACTACCAATTGTCATGCCAATCATCATTCGGCCACAGGTTCAGCATCACGACGAGCGCAACGACCGCTGCGGCGATGATCCCAATGCCCAACCAGATGACCCGCGTCAGGTCGAACAACAGCCCTTGGATGCAGATCGCCACGCCCGCCAGCGCAGCGAAAGTCGCAAGCGCTGCTAGCGCGATTCTCCATTCAGCTCGCACCATGACGTTCTCCCGAACGGCGCGTCGACTACGCGCCATTTGCCGCGAGTCTCCAACGCTTATCGAACGCCGCCGCACGTGAAAAAGTGCGCCACCACCTGCAGTGGTGGCGCGCCAAGGCACTTCGGCCCGGGGGGCGGCCGAAGGTTCGGGGATAACGTTCGTCGCAGGTAGCGATCGTTTGGAGCTCTGCGGGGTGACATCGTTAGCTCTCAGGTGCTGCCTGAGCAACGGGACCGAGCCGGATGTTGTCCCAGTCCTTCCATCGTAGCCGCAGATCGATCCGCTGTGTTTCTTTTGCAGGATCAGGCACAACTCTCGCGCGATTGCGGTAACCGATACGCGGGCACTGTGCCATCTTTCGTAAACGGTTGCTTCTCACAAAACCGTTAAATGTGCGATCGCCGACAACGAGGTTCGGTCGAAGAGAGCAAGCCACCACAGCGCAAAGTCCAATGGGCGGTGCGACGCTTCGGTTAAGCGTACTGATCGCGACCTCAACGTGAACGGGAGCGAGAGATGACGACAAGTATTTTCGGCAGTGCATCGAAGTATCGACCAAAAATCCTGATAGTCTCGACATCGGCGACCAGGGAATCGTGCGACGGTCGCCTGACCGCACTTGCCACTAAGCGACTAGCAGCAGAGAATGCCGTGCTAACGGTATTGAACCTGACTGAATACCCATTGCCGCTCTATCCTGACCGTATCGACGTCCCTGACGACGTCCCCCTGGAGGCCCGATCTCTGCATAAACTGGCGCTCAGACAAAACGGTGTCCTATTGGTGACGACAGCTCGCCACGGCTACTTGCCGAAGTTACTGGTCAACGCCATCGCATGGCTCGGCGCGATAGAGGCCGAACGACGACAGTCGCTAGAGCGACTCCGACCGGTATACGCATTGGCCGCCGTTTCGGCTGACGGGTTTGGCGTCGACGTCGCCGCACTTAAAATGCGTGTATCGATCGAGATAGACCTGAAGGTGGCGTTCCTTTCCACAGTCCTGGTACGGCACGCATGTCAAGCGTTCGACGAAGCCGGCGAGCTGCGAGATGGCCGTACGGTAGCGGCGCTAGAACATCTTACGATGCAACTTGTCGCGGATTCGCAGTGCGACGCTGTCTCGGGCTGAGGCCCCACGGCGACGTTCAGATCGTGGCTTTCTCGCTCCAGGCTACCAGAGAGCCATGCTGAAGCCTGCCGGGCTGCCCGGAAGTTTTCGGGATCAACGAGGGCACAACTCCTCCGTTATGTCGAACTGCTGCTGGTCATGTGCTGCTGCGGCGATACCCCGTATAGCCGGCTATATTCACGACCGAACTGCGAGCGGCTTTGATAGCCCACCGCATAGCCGGCGCTACCGATGTTCCGACGCTCGATTTCTATTAGCCGACGTGCTTCGTGCAGTCGGAGTTGCTTCTGGTATTGCATCGGCGTGAGGCCGGTGATTGCCTTGAAGTGGTGGTGCAATGAGGACTCGCTCATCCCGACCTGGTCGGCAAGTTCCGGGATGCGCAGTGGTTGCACGTAATGCCTGCGCAACCAGGCGATCGCCTTGGCTATCCCGTTGGCTGGACTGCCGGCCACGGCCAGTTGCAGCAGGCGTCCGCCATGCGGCCCGGATAAAAGCCGGTAAATGATCTCCTGCTCGATAAGGGGCGCCATCGGCCGGATGTCGCCAGGGGTATCCAGAAGGCGTAACAGGCGAAGCGTCGCATCCAGCAAGTCGAAGCTCGCGCTTGCGACAATGACACTGCATGCTTCTTCGGTTGCCGTGGGATCTGGGGGAATGTCCACCCTGGCGAGCACTTCGTGTAGACGCTCCGGGGAAATCGAGATACCTAGTCCAAGACACGGCTGTTCCTCGCTAGCCTCTATAACCCGAAATGCCACCGGAACATCGAACGACACAAACAGATAGTCACCCCACCCGAAATTCTGGATCGTCCCACCAAGTTCGATGCTCATTCTGCCCTGTACCACCATCCCGAACATCGGCGATTGCGGGCAATGGATCGCGGGTGAACGGGATGTGTACCGCGCTATCACCAGGCTGTCGACAGGCGTGGCGTTCCGACCTTCGTCCTTCGCATGACGGGCGACCAGGCGGGCAATTTCCTTGAGGGTTTGGATACTCATGGTGGGCAACAATGCCGATCCGGAAGTTGTTCCACCCCATGGTAACGGCAGATAGAACCATTTTGGTGTCTGTTTGCAGGATCAGGCACAACTCTCGGCGGATTGATGTAACCGATGCATCGGTATCCGTGGCATCGTTGCCGTGCTGCCGATTCTCAGGGGTTTCGTGGTCCGGGGAGCAACGGAACGGTTACGCAAAAAAACCATAAGCGTTCCGTTGCTCCCCGGACCCCGTACACCACTTTCGACAATAGCTCACGAGAGCGAGGAAATTACGATGACCCGGATACCTCTGGCAAAAGATGAAGAGCTCACGCCTGCCCAGCTTGAGTTTTTTCGTGTCGCACCGGCCGGAAAATTAAATTTAGCTCGGCTTCTCGCTCATGGAACGACTGTTTTTTTACCCTTTATGGAATTCGCGAAAGCCATTTTTGCGAAGCTTGATATTCCCCCACGCGAACGGGAGATCATTGCTCTTGCCGTTCAACATCTTGAACGCTCGAAATATGAATGGGCGCAACATGTGGAAATTGCGGAGGACATGGGCATCTCCCGGGACAAGATTGATGCGATCGACGACGGTCGCTTCAACGCGCCAGTATTCAATGAACGAGAGATCGCTATCCTTGCCTTTACAAGACAGGTGGTTCGGGCTGGACGGGTTGATGACTACGTTTTTGGTGCACTCTCTGCGTTCTATTCATCCCGCCAAATTGTTGAGGCTATCTATACCATCGGCTGTTACATGATGGTGGTGCGCGTATCGGAAGTCGCCGAGATCGAAATCGATGCGGTCCATGGTGCCGAGGTCGTTCGCCAAGCCGTGGCGGAAGCCAAATAACGATAGCAGTCCCTCTTTACATATCCTTGTCCATACCCCGATCTGAATAGCGCTCCCTGACCTGTTCGGCGCGATGCTGAGCCACCTCTCGCACGCGCTCGATCACCTGAGGCGGCCCACGCGATGGACCAAAGCGCGTCGAACCTTACCGGGTCATACCGGGCTGAAACCCATGAAAAGCACTTGCAGACATCGAACTCAAACCCGGCAAGGAAGTTCGACTTCACGCGGGCGAATCGGCTGTACTCAGAGGTGTCCGCCATAGCTGGCACAACCGCGACCTGGACCACGTCGCTCGCATACTCATTTTTCGCATCGCCGCTCGGCCGTCAGCCCCTGGTTCACTCAACAGATCCGCTTCACATGCCGCTACCAACGCTCACCGACCGCGCGTCCGAGCAAGGAGGTTCACGATGAAAGCATTCCGTTTCGACAAACTCTCCGGTCTGCACGATTTGACGCTACATGACGAGCGCCAGCCAGTTCCGCAGCGTGGCGAGGTACTCGTCAAGATCCGCGCGGTCTCGCTTAACCGACGCGATCTTCTGATCGCCGAGGGCGGATATCCGGGACCAGTTGCCGAAGGTCGCGTGCCGTGTAGCGACGCGGCGGGAGATGTGATTGCCGTCGGCGAAGGTGTCAGCGCCTTCCGAGCCGGGGATCGGGTGATCAGCACGTATCATCCTCGCTGGTTCGGCGGTCGTCCGCCAGCCACCGTCAGCAACGACACGTATGGCAACGGGGCCGACGGGTGGCTGATGGAATACAAGGCGGTGTCTCAGGAGGCCATCGTGCCGCTGCCATCCGGGCTGTCGTACCAGGGGGATGCACGCTGCCGTGTGCGGCGGTGACCGCATGGAACGCGCTCTCGGGGCCTTCCCCGATTAGAGCAGGCGATACGGTGCTGACGCTCGGCAGCGGAGGTGTCTCAGTATTTGCCATTCAACTGGCCAAGGTCCTCGGCGCTACGGTCATTAGCACCACATCGAGCGAACATAAAGGCGCACGGCTCAGGCAGCTGGGCGCAGATCGAATCGTCAATTACTCAGACATTGAAGCGTGGGGACGTCACGTCAAGCAAGAATTGACGGACGGGTTGGGCGTCGACCGGGTGGTCGATGTGGTCGGCGCAGGCGCGCTATATCATTCGCTGACGGCCGTTCGTCGCGGCGGGGAAGTCGTACTGGTAGGGCAACTTTCGACTGCCGGTCCCGCTCTCGAGGCGGCACAGATCACAGCAAGCGGAGCCACGCTCAGACCGGTTCGTGTGGGTGATCGAGCGGTGCTGGAGGAATTGCTTCGCGCCGTCGCTAACGCCCGGGTGAAACCCGTTATCAGTCAAGTGTTTGCATTCGCGGACAGCAGAGCGGCGATGGAAGCGCTTGGCTCGAGTGAACATGTGGGAAAGATTGTCATCGCTTTGCCCGATTCATCCTCATCATCCCGCTCGTATGGATAACACGTCCTGTCACGGGAGGGGGTTCCGGTGCAGCGTCGGCAGCACATTAAAAATCGAACCATTGTTGAAGGGCCGGCATTGACCGCGACCGGCTTCGTGATGTCGCTTTCGAGACGAGTTCGACCGCATGACCTGCCCCCGCCGTGATAAGGCGATTTCGTCGACTTCATCTCCGGATCCTACGACTACCCTGCGTCAACGTAACAAAGCCGTCGAGGACAGCTTTTCCGCTTCCGGCAGTTTCTGCGGCCAGCCGCCGGCCAGCGCCTGATAGAGCGCGACCGCGGCCGTGGCGCTGCGCGTGCGGCTGTCGGCCGCGGCATCCTGGGCGGAGAGCATTTGGCGTTCGGTGTCGAGAGTTTCGAACAGGCCTATGATCCCGGCCTGGTAGCGCACGCGGGCCAGCCGCGCCGCCTCCGCGCTGTCGCGCGCGGCGCGCTCGAGCTGCGCGTCCTCGCTGCGAGTGCGCGCGTCACGGATCAGCGCGTTCTCGGTGTCCTCCAGCGCGAGCAGCACGGTCTGCTGGTACTGCGCGAGCAGGCCGGCCGCATCGGCGCGGCTCGCGGCGATGCGCGCGCGCACGCGGCCGATGTCGAGAAAGGACCAGTCGACGCCGAGGAAGGCCGAATTCATGCCGGTACCGCCGTGAAACAGCGTGCCGGGTGTGAACGCCTGCGTGCCGATCAGCCCGCTCAAGGAAAACTTCGGGAACAAGTCGGCCGTGGCGACCCCGATCTGCGCGGTCGCCGAGTGCAATCGTTCTTCGGCCGCGGCGATGTCGGGACGGCGACGGATCAGGTCGGCCGGTGTGCCGGGATCGATGTCCGCGGGCAGGGCCGGCAGCGGCCTGGGCGCATCGAGTTCGGCGATCAGCGCCTCGGGCGGGCGGCCGGTCAGCACGGCGAGGCGATGCTCGGCCACCGCCACCTGTGCCTCGAGCGCGGGCGCGCGCGAGGAGGTGGTCTCGAACTGGGATCGCGCGAGCGCAAGCTCGTAGTTGGTGTCGCTGCCGGCTTTGTATCGTGCTTCGACGAGGTTCAATGTTTCGCGCTGGTTGTTGGCGTTCTCGCGCGCCACGCGCAAGCGCTCCTGCAGGCCGCGCAGTTGCACGTAGGTGCTCGCGGTCTCGCCGGCGATCGACACCTGCAAGGCGGCGAGATCGGCGCGGCTGGCCGCGGTGTCGGCGCGCGCCGACTCCACTTCACGACGTACGCGGCCCCACAGATCGAGTTCCCAGCTCGCGTTGGCCTCGACGTCGTAGCTGCGGAACGAGCGCGGCGTACCGGGCACGACCTGCGTCACGCTCAGCGTCTGATGCCCCCCATTCGCACTGGCAGTGATGGTCGGCACGTAGTCGAACCTGGCCTCGCGCAACAGCGCGGCGGCGCGATCATAGTTAGCCAGCGCACTGCGCAGATCGTTGTTCGCGGCCAGCGCCTGTTCAACGAGTTGGGTCAACTGCGGATCGCCGAACGCCTGCCAGAACTGTATGTCGGCGGGGAGCGGCGCGGCGATGCCGGCAGCGCTCGACGCGGGCGCGGCCTCCTGGCGCGCGTACTGCGCGGGCACAGGCAGGTCGGAACGGTGGTAGTCGGGGCCGACCGCGCAACCGGCCAGGGTCAGGCTGGCTGCGATCAGCAGGGACTGAGTTGAACTGCACATGGCGATTGCTTCTCCAGGGAAATCGTTTATCGGCCTACCACCGCCTGATGCGCCTGCACCAACGATCCGAGCGTTGGCGCAGGCGAGGGCGGCTGACGACCGTTGTCGTCGATGCCGTAGGCGAGCGCAGCCCCGGCACCATCAGCACCTTGCCGGGCTTCAATCGTGCGCCATGCTCCCCTCACCATGCTGGACCAGCTTGCGGCCGGACAGCTTGCGCAGGCCGACGTAGAACACCGGCGTGAGGAAGAGACCGAACAGGGTCACGCCGATCATCCCGGCGAACACGGTGATGCCGGTGGCCGAGCGAACCTCGGCGCCGGCGCCGTGAGAAAGCACCAGCGGAACGGTGCCGGCGATGAATGCCACCGAGGTCATCACTATCGGGCGCAGGCGCAGTCGGCAGGCTTCGAGCGCGGCCTCCACGATGCCCTTACCCTGGAATTCCAGCTCGCGCGCGAATTCCACGATCAGGATCGCGTTCTTGCACGCCAGGCCCATCAGCACTACCAATCCGACCTGCACAAAGGTGTTGTTGTCGCCGCCGAACAACTTGACGCCAGTCAGCGCCGAAAGCATGCACATCGGCACAATCAGGATTACCGCGAGCGGCAGCACCCAACTCTCGTATAGCGCAGCGAGTACGAGGAAAGCCAGCAGGATCGCTACCGGAAACACGAGCAACGAGGCCTTACCCTGTGTGGCTTCCTGGAAACTCAGGTCGGTCCATTCGAAGCTCATACCGTTCGGCAACACCTTTCCGGCAATCTCGGTGATCTTGTCCATCGCCTGTGCGGATGAGAGCAGCGCCGGGTTAGCCTCACCGACGAAATCAGCGGCCGGATGGCCGTTGTAACGGATCACCGGATCGGGTCCGTAGCTCTGCTTGATGTTCACCATCGAGCCAATCGGCACCATCTCGCCCTGAGCGTTGCGCGTTTTCAGGTTGCCAATGTCTTCGACCTTTTTACGGTAGTCGCCCTCGGCCTGCGTATACACACGCCAGGTGCGGCCAAACAGATTGAAATCGTTGACATAGCTGGAACCAAGATAGACCTGCAAGGTCTCGAACAGGTCGCTTAGCGTCACGCCTTGTGTCTTGGCCTTGAGGCGGTCCACATTCACGTCGAGCTGCGGCACGTTGGACTGGTAGCCCGAAAACGGGAAGCCCATACCCGGCTGCTTCATGAGCGCGCCTTGCAGCGCGCCCACGCCTTGCTGCAACTCGCCGTAACCTCTTCCAGCACGATCTTCGACAAACAGCGAATAGCCGGCGCCGTTGCCGAGCCCCAGGATCGGCGGCGGCATCATGACAAACGCCATGCCTTCCTTGATCGTGCTGAGCTTGGCCTGGATCGCATCAGCGATCTGCTTGGCGCTAACGTGACGCTCGTCGAATTTCTTCAGAATCACGAACGCTATGGCGTAGTTGGGCGTGTTGGTGAACTGGGTTGGGTTGAGGCCAGCGAACGAAACCGTGTGGTCAACGCCTTCTGTCTCCAGGGCCATTTTGTCCATTCGCTTCACGACCGCGTCGGAGCGACTGATCGAAGCGCCATCCGGCAGTTTCACGCCAGCGATCAGGTAGAGCTTGTCCTGGGTCGGGATAAAGCCGCGCGGTACGTTGTTGAACATAAGGCCCGTGCCCACGAGTAGCACCGCGTAGACCGCGAACGCCGCGCCACGGCGCTTGAGGATGCGCGATACCGAACCCTGGTACTTGTCCGAACTCACCTTGAAGAAGCGGTTGAACGGGCCGAACACCCAGCCGAACGCGCGCTCAATGCCGCGAGAAACCGCGTCCCTGGGCGCGTCGTGCGCGTGTAGGAGCTTGGCCGCAAGCGCCGGCGACAAGGTCAACGAGTTAATCGCCGAGATCACTGTCGAGATCGCGATGGTCACCGCGAACTGCTTGTAGAAGGTACCAGTGACGCCGGTCAGGAAGGCCATCGGCACGAACACCGCGCAAAGCACCAGCGCAATGGCCACGATTGGTCCGGAAACCTCCCTCATAGCTTGATGCGCCGCTTCCAGCGGCGTGCGCCCTTCCTCGATATTTCGTTCGACGTTCTCGACCACGACGATCGCGTCGTCGACGACGATGCCAATCGCCAACACGAGGCCGAACAAGGTCAGTGTGTTGATCGAGAAGCCGAGCACATACAGCACGGCGAAGGTACCGATCACCGACACCGGCACCGCGATCAGCGGAATAATCGAGGCGCGCCAGGTCTGGAGGAACAGAATTACCACCAGCACGACTAGTAGAATCGCCTCGCCCAGCGTGTGCGCCACGGCTTTGATCGAATCACGCACGAAAATGGTGCTGTCGTAGTACGAATGGTAGGTCATGCCGGGCGGGAACTGCTTGGACAACTCGTCCATCTTCGCGATCACTGCATCGCGTACGGTCAACATGTTGGCTCCCGGCGCCTGAAACACGCCGATGGCCGTGGTATACCTGCCATCAACCGCGCCACGCAGGGTGTAGTCGCTAGAGCCAAGTTCGATGCGCGCTACGTCGGCGAGGCGGACGACCTCGCCGTTGGCGCCTGTCTTAAGCACAACGTTGCCGAACTCCTCGGGCGATTGCAAACGGCCCTGCGCATTGATGGCGATCATAAAATCACTACCGCCTTTAATGGGTTCGGCGCCAAGCTGACCCGCCGACACCTGGATGTTCTGATCCTGTATCGCGCGGACCACGTCGCCCGCGGTCATGCCTCGGGAGGCGACCTTGCTCGGATCGATCCAAACGCGCATCGCGTAGTCCCCGCCGCCGAACATGCGTATCTGGCCGACGCCGGGCAGGCGCGCGAGTTCGTCCTTGATCTTGATGTTGGCGTAGTTGCGCAGGTAAAGCGCATCGTAGCGGCCGTCCGGAGAGTACGGCGTGACCATGACGGCGAACGTCGGCGACTGCTTCTGCGTGGTCACGCCGAGCGCGACCACTTCCGAAGGAAGACGCGACAGCGCCTGGGCCACGCGGTTCTGGACGTCGACCTGGGCCTGACTGGGATCGGTACCTGGCTCAAACGTGACCGTCATCTGCAAAACACCGTCTGAACCGGCCACCGATTTCATGTACATCATGTGGTCGGCACCGTTGATCTGCTCCTCCAGCGGCACCGAAACAGTTTCGGCGATCACCTTGGGATTGGCGCCGGGATAGGTTGCGGTCACAACCACGGTCGGCGGCACTACCTCGGGGTACTCGCTGATCGGCAGCAGTGGGATCGCGATCAAGCCGCCGACGAAGATTACGATCGATAGCACCGCCGCGAAGATTGGGCGGTCGATAAAGAATTTGGAGATATTCATGTCGCGCTTTCCTCACTTCGCCGCGATCGAAGCTGGAGCTGCCGCCGACGCACCCATGGCCACCGTACTGGCGTTCACTGGTGCGCCCGGAAAGAAAATCCTCTGCAGGCCGGCGACAATGACCCTATCATCCGGCGCGAGCCCGGACTGCACGATACGTAGACCATCGGCGAACCCGCCAAGCGTGACGTCCTTGCGCAGAGCCTCGTGCTTCGGGCCCACCACATAGACATACTTACGGTCCTGGTCGGTCATGATCGCCTTGTCGTCGATCAGCATCGCCCTGAACTCGGCGCTGCCCTCGAGCTGCACACGCGCGTACAGACCCGGGGTCAACGCGCGGTCTGGATTCGGTACCACCGCGCGCAGATTGATCGTGCCGGTGGCTGAGTCGACCTGGTTGTTGACGAAGTTGACCGTACCGGAATACGGGAAGCCGACGTCGTTGGCGAGGCCGATGCGCACCGGATTAGCCGAGTCTGGCCGCTGGCCTTTACGCGCGAGTGCCGCGTAGCGAAGGTAGGTCTGCTCGTCCGGCTGGAAGTAGACATAGACAGGGTTCTGCGAGACAACGCTGGTCAGCACGCTCTGGTCAGCCTGGACCAGATTGCCGACGGTCAGCATGGCGCGACTGACGCGCCCGGCGATCGGCGAGCGCACCTCGGTAAAGCCAAGATTGAGCTTCGCCGTGGCCAGCGCCGCCTCGGCCGCTTGCACGTCGGCGTCGGCCTGAGCGAGACCGGCGCGGCGCGTGTCGACGTCCTCGCGCGAAATCGCGTTGGCCGCGATCAGCGCCTGCGCGCGCTGATCCTGCGCGCGCGCCAATTGAGCCGCCGCACGCGCACGTTCGAGCTGCGCCGCCGCGCTGTCGTAGGCGGCCTTGTACGGGCGTGGGTCGATCACGAACAGCAGATCGCCGGACTTGATCTCATCGCCTTCCTTGAAGGCGATACGGTCGATGTAGCCGCTAACCCGCGCGCGCACCTCGACCGCGTCGATGGCGGCGATGCGGCCGTTAAATTCGTCCCACTGGCGCACGGGCTTGACCACGACCTGAGCCGCGCTGACCTCGGCCGGGGGCGGTGCCACCACCTGCGCACTGCCCTTGCTGCACGCCGAGAGAACGGCGGCCAACGCCGCGGCGGCAAACAAAGAAAATCCCGCGCGCAACAGCGCGCAATAACGCTCGGAGTAAGGCACAAGCAGCCCCTTTACTTGAAATCGGAGAAAAGTTCAACGCGCTTTAGCCCAACAAGTGGGCAGCTCTTTACGCGACGCACGGCCGAAGTCGAATCAAATGGGAAATTAGAAAAAATTAGCTACCCACAATTTCCAACAACTCATCGGCGTGAAGCTTTGCCCAATCCAGCAGCATCAACGGTGCGCGACCTAGAATTCTTTTCGTATCGTCTGCAACGCTTCCGATGTAGGCCATTCTTCCGTTCTCAACGTCCCGGAAAAATTCGAACCCTCCCTTTGCATAGGCCGATTCGTACGTTGAAGCCGCTGGTATCACCATTTCCTTCAGAAAAAGCTCGTGATTACGAACCTCTGCTGTGAACTGATAACCAGTAGCCGCGGTTAGCGTTCCAGCCACCTGCTGCGGATCAAGTACATCTGCTGAAAACCAGTAGTCCTTTCCATGGTGTTTTTCCGGACCCTCCATAAGAATGACTGCCGCCGCTTCCGCAACATCTTCCAAGGCTGTAAACCCAATGGGTTTGGAAGTGTATACGCGGTACCGACCACCTTCGACGCGCCACCCCGCTAGCAAATTCTGCATAAACATATTGGGATGCAAATTCGTCCACGCAACGCCACTATCGCGAAGATACGCTTCGATCAACTGATGCCAGGCAAAAACCGTCGCGTATGCGTCGTGCTCTCGTGTAAATACGCCCAGATGCACAATATGACTCACTCCGTTTCGCCTGGCCGCATCAATCAATGTTTTGCTCTGCACAAGCATGTCGACCGTATATCCATTTATAAGAAAAATCCCAGTGACATCTTTCAATGCCTCAGCGAAAGTTCGTGGATCATCGAGATCGATATAGCGGGATGCTCCAAATTGGTCTGCGAGCGCGTCCAGATGCGCTTTTCTTCGCGTCCCCGCCGAAAATTGCGCACCGCTACTGCTTAAATTCTTAGCGACGAGCGTTCCTACTTGCCCCGTCGCGCCCAATACAAGCAGATTGTTTGAATTACTCATTTGAATCTCTCTCCTACAGTTTTTTGCTCGGCGAGTGATGAGCCATTTCAGCGAAGGTGGGGTACGTACGCTCGTCATGCATCAAGCGTACTGTCCCCGTCGCTCAAAAGTAATGGGCGACAGCGACCTAATAGCGGTCAGCGGTGGGTGCCCGGCTGACGGTTCGGGCGAAGCTGGCGAAGTGAAAGTTCGCTTCATTAACTATTCGTGTGAGCAGTGGTGTGGAAAATGGAACTGAAGCGCTCGGAAAGCGCGGCAGCGGGATGCAGCGAAACCTGTGAGAATCGACCGCATGAAAACGATGCCACGGATACCGACGCATCGGTTACAGCGATCCCCCGAGAGTTGTGCCTAATCCTGCATACGCAGGCACAGGGGGCGATCGGCAGCTAACATAGGAGGATTGAGGTTCCCTCTGTTTTTTCGCCTTCCAAAGGTCCCAAGTTATGCAGCCGTCTCCTTCGCTTGCTGAGCGTTGAGCCGGTCCCGCGCTCGGCTTCTGGATCATCAAAATCGCCGGAACGACGCTCGGCGAAACCGGCGGCGACTGGCTGACGATGTCGCTCAACCTCGGCTGTCTCGTCGGGTCCCTGATCCTCCTTGTCGGCTTCGTTGTGCTGGTCTCGGCTCAGATCCGCGCGCGCCAGTTTTATCCGTCCTTGTACTGGGCCACTATCGTCGCCACGACGGCACTCGGCGCGACGCTAGCCAACTTCCGCGATCGCTCGCTCGGCGGCGGCTATCCAGGCGGACTATCGATCATCTCCGCACTGCTCGTCGTGAGCCCTGCTATCTGGCCGCGTAGAGGGCACGGTTTCCGTCGAGAGCGTCGTGAGCGCGCGTGCGGAATGGTTCTACTGGACCACAATCCTGTTCTCACAGACGCTCGGTACCGCGCTCGGCGACTGGTTCGCTGGCGATGATCGAGGCGGCCCGGGCTCGGCTATGCGGCCGGCGCGGCAATCTTCGGTGCCGGGCTCGTCATCGTGGATCTGCTTTGGCTGTGGCCCCGTGTCTTGCGCACCGCGCTCTTTTGGGTCGCGTTCGTGCTCGCGCGCCCGTTCGGCGACTTGCTCGACAAGCCCATCGCAGAAGGCGGCGTGCACTTCAGCCGCTTCTACGCGTCTGGTATCTTGGTCGCCGTTATCGGGCGCTGCATCCTGCTGATCCCGCAACGTGCGGCACGTCGAGCACCTTCGGCACAGCGCCGGGGTGTGCCGGCCAGCGTGCTGTGAAACTTGTGCCTAACAGCGTGAAGCGGCTCGAATGCCTCAACAGATTGCTCAACTGTTTGCGCACCGCGGACAAGCGCCATGTCGCGTTCGAATGTCCCTTGTTTGAAGATACTGTTGAAAAAGTCGCCGCGTGGCTTTTTCAATTCGCTCGCAAGAAAATCGACCTCTCAGATCGGCTTGCAGACCGCTCGCGAGTACCGGTCAAGGGCAAGAGGACCCCTGAAGAAGTCACGACAGAGATGGACAGCGACTTTTTCAACAGTATCTGAACGAGGCGGCCGTTCGAATGTCACTTCGCGGACGACGGCCAACGGCCCAGACTGTGTCAAAACACAAAATCCCTCGGTTTTCGAGTGTCGCTTTACCCCTCCCGAAGCGCTATCAAGCCAACACAGAGCGTTCTGACGAGTCGAGATTCCTGCTGACCGGTCGCGGCGCACGTTTTGACACAGTCTGGGCCAAAACTGGCCGGTTGCACCCGCTGAAATATGACGCAAAAAGCTGCCGCTGCCCAAGGCGAATGTTTTCGGCCGGCGGCTGACGGCGAAGGGGCTCAACGCGTACAGTCGGCCAGGAGCTGCCACTCGATCTCGCCTCGCATGTTTCTCGATAGCGGCCACTCGGGAGCCATGCCACGAAATCGCTAGGTGGCCGTGGCATTGGACGGATCATCCATGCATCAGATGTGCTGGCGGGGCATCGTAGCGCTAATCGGGAGCGGATGAAGTTGAAGAAACGCAGCTGTGGCGTTGCGGGCACGTGCCGCGACTTCGCGTGAGTTCGGCCGCTCGGCGACGCCGAGCAGCAGACTGACCATCAAATTACCCCACAGCAACCCGCCGAACCGTTCGGCAAGTTCGGCAGGACGGCCATTGAGAAGTCCGGACGCCTGAGCCCGGGCCATGATTTGACGCAAGGCGGCACGACTCGTCTCGCGCCCTATGGAGTCGAGCGCTTGCGCCACCTCGGGCGCGTGGACCGCCTCGGCGATCGCCAGTCGGAATACCGCAATGACCGTTGGATCGGTTATCTCGCGGACGAGCTGCGTCCCGAGGGAAGTCAGTACGTGCGCGAGGGTCTCGCGATCGTGCGGCACGGGCAAGTCAGCGGGTACCTGCAGTCGCGTGGCGCGCGCGCTGATGCATGCGATTAGCATTTCCTTCTTGTTGCCCACCAGCGCGTACAGTTCTCGTTTCGAAACGCGCGCGCGCGTGGCGATCTCAAGCGTGCTGGTCGCCGCGTAGCCACTCTTCATGAACGCTGCGAAGGCTGCATCGAGGATGCGCGCGCGCACCTCAGTTTCGTCGCGGCCTTCCTGACGCTCCTTTGACAGCGATACCGTGGTCATCATCGTCTCTCTTGACATTCGGTACCGCATAGTACCATACTAGAGCAATCTTCTGGTACTTCCGGGTACCACGACTGCTAGGAGGCTATCATGCTCAAGCCAAAGATCCTCGTGACCGGCGCGACCGGGAAGACAGGCAGCGTCGCCGTTGCCGAACTGCTGAAGGCCGGCTATCCCGTGCGCGCTATGGTGCACCGAGAAGACGGCCGCAGCGCGCGGCTGCAGGCGCAGGGGGCCGAGATAGCGGTCGCCGACATGAGTGATGTCGAGCGCGTCGCCGACGCGCTGACGGATGTTCAGCGCGCCTACTATTGTCCGCCTTCCGATCCCTACATGATTCAGGGCGCGGTCGCGTTCGCCGTCGCCGCCAAGGAATCCCGGCTCGAACACATCGTGGGCCTCACCCAATGGCTGTCGAGCCCCTCGCATCCGGCCCTCATGACCCGCCAGCACTGGCTCGTCGATCGATTGTTCTCGATGATGCCTCGAGTCGCGCATACGATCGTCAACCCAGGCTTTTTCGCTGACGACTACCTGGTGACGATCGGGTTGTCCGCGCGTCTCGGCATCTTTCCCTGGATCTTCGGTAATAGCCGCAACGCGCCACCTTCCAACGAAGATATCGCGCGAGTCGCCGTCGCGGCGCTGATGGATCCTGCGCGGCACGCCGGAAAAAGCTACCGCCCCACCGGACCGGAGCTTCTCGGCGCGGAGGACATGGCCAAGGCCATCGGCCGAGCCGTTGGGCGATCAGTTAAGGTCGCGCCAACCCCGACCTGGATGTTCATGAAGGCCGCACGGATGAGCGGCTACCCGATCGATGTGTTCAGTGGCGTTCGCTACTACATCGACGATCACAAGCGCGGCGCCTTCGAGCTGGGGGCGCCAACCACGGACGTGCTCGATGTGACCGGCCGCCCCGCTGAGGACTTCGAGACGATCGCTCGTCGTTATGCGGCGCTGCCCCGCAACCAGCGGACCTTCGGCAATTGGCTTCGCGAGTTCGCGCAGTTCGTGATCGCCCCGCTCAGCCCCGGCTTCAATCTCGACCGCTACGACCGCGAGCTGCGCCGCCCGTTCCCGTCAGAGCCGCAGTTTGCGCCTGAGTCCAAGGTCTGGCTGCGTGAGCATGCCATCGCTCACGCGGAGCGAGGCGCTGTGATCGCAGAGCTACGCACCCTGCGCGCTTAAGTTCTCACAGTCGATCGCGGGAATTCGAACCAAAGGAGAGACTCATGCTGCCGCAACTCTGGTTTTTCGTTAGCATCGCATTCAGCTTCAGCACGTGGGGAATCGTCGCGACGCGATACATCTGGCCAAAACTCCGCCTCCTGCGACGGACCGAAGCGCTGCGGCCTCTTCTCATCCTGCACAGCTTCCGCTTCATTGGGTTGGCATTCCTCGTCCCAGGCGTCGTGTCGCCCGAGCTGCCGTCTGCCTTCGCGTATTCCGCCGCCTACGGGGACCTCGTTGCGGCGACACTCGCGTTGCTCTCGCTGGTATCGCTGCCACGCGGGGCTGGCATTGTCATCGCATGGATCTTCAACTGGTGGGGCTTAGCGGATCTCTTGAACGCGTTCTATCAGGCCAATGATGCCGGGCTCGTGGCGGGGCAGTTGGGCGCCACCTACTTCATTCCGACTCTCGTAGTACCGCTACTGCTGATCACGCACGGACTCGTCTTCCGGATTCTTCTGCAACATCAAAGTCAGTCCGCAATGCGGGAAAGCCGGCAGCCCGGCGAAGGGCTACCAAGTGGAGGGCCCATGATCGATGCAACAACCTCCACAGAGCCACAATCAGTCGGTGCGGCGACCCGTTTGACGGGGTGAGGCACAATCTGCCCTGGAGCGGACATCACGGCTCAAGTAGCAACATACCGCATAGTGGGCGGTCGCGATCACCTTTCGAAGGGGTCGTTACGACACGGGCGGCTCTCTCAGAATGGTGTTGAGTCGGTAGATGGTGGACTAGGCGTCTTCGCGCGTAGCCGATCGGCCCCGGTCTCCGCGGAGTAAGTTCTGTGTCGGCGGCAGCGAATCATAGTCTGTAGCGGTGACTACATCAGTGTCCGCTGCCGTCTCAATCAATGTCCGCTAACAGCAGAGCAACCTGACGGCTCTGGGTCGGTGAACGAAACCGCTCGCGCTGTAGGGGGCTCCGGCTAAGCCCGGTGGTTTGTGAGGGGTCGGCTGCGCGGTTCCGTATGTTGGCGAATGAGGCAATCCGCCTCGTTCTCCAGCAGGAGCCGAATCATGACCTCTCAACCGAGCGTCAGCCCGCTGCGTCAGCGCATGACCGACGACATGCGCATGCGCCAGCTTTCTCCCAAGACGCAAGCCACCTATCTGCGCATCGTGCGCGAGTTTGCCCGGTTTCTCGGGCGCTCGCCCGACACCGCCACCATCGAGGATTTGCGAAGCTACCAGTTGCATCTGGTCGATCACGGCACATCATCCTGTTCGGCACGCAACCGACCACGACCGATGACACCGGAGGTACGACGTAGTCGTGCGGGAAATGCCCCGAGATATACTTCCCGCATGGAACTCGACCCCCGCGACCTCGATAAAATCAGTGCCGTCACGTTGCAGCACTACGACGCGCACGCGGAAGATTTCCGCGACGGCACGTACGACCACGACGTCACGCAGAACATCGCGGCGCTGCTGCACCATATCGAAGTCGAGCCCCCTCTTACGATCCTGGATTTCGGCTGCGGGCCGGGGCGAGATCTCAAGGCCTTCACTACACTCGGCCATTGCGCGGTCGGCCTCGATGGCGCCGAGCGCTTCGTTGCAATGGCGCGTGACGCGACTGGCTGCGACGTCTGGCAGCAGGATTTCCTGCATCTCGATTTGCCGGCCGCGCACTTTGACGGCATTTTCGCCAACGCCGCGCTGTTCCATGTCCCGAGTCAGGCGTTGCCGCGCGTGTTGCGGCAATTGCACGCGACACTGAAGCCCGGCGGCGTGCTGTTCAGCTCCAACCCGCGCGGCACGAATCAGGAAGGCTGGAGCCACGGCCGCTACGGCGTCTTCCATGATCTCGAAGCATGGCGCCGATATATGGCGGGCGCGGGATTCGTCGAAATTGAGCACTATTACCGGCCCGCCGGCTTGCCGCGTGAGCGGCAGCCGTGGCTAGCCAGCGTGTGGCGCAAGCCGGTTGCCTG
Organism: Paraburkholderia sp. GAS334; assembly: GCF_050436625.1. NCBI lineage: Bacteria > Pseudomonadati > Pseudomonadota > Betaproteobacteria > Burkholderiales > Burkholderiaceae > Paraburkholderia > Paraburkholderia sp. GAS334. The sequence goes on from NZ_JBNDMO010000019.1 coordinate 96,901, forward strand.
AAACGCCAGGGGTTGTCACCGTATGCCCGCGTTGGGCTTGGCAGATGCTTGCGTTCAAGCCGCTTTGATGCAGCGCAAAGCAGCCGATTTGCAGCACTGTCCATCGCGCAGAGAAACGGCCAGTCGTAGATCTCGCACAATCGGCAGAAGCGGGGACGCCTGTCGTCGGGCGCGACAGGCAGAGTGCGGCCGATACTGTTGAAAAAGTCGGTGACGGTCGTTCCAACCGGGTTTTCATGGGTCGCTTTACCCTTAACCGGTGCTCGCGAGCGGTTTGCGGGCCGATCTGAGAGGTCGAAATTTTCGCTCGTGTTGTTAGGGCGACACGCTGCGACTTTTTCAACAGTATCAGCCATGAAGCGTCATTCGCCCGTTGGGTTAGTCGGACATTCAAACGGCGGCTCCGCTCAGCAAACGGCCATTCGATCCGCGAGAGTGAGCGTTGCTTCGTTCAGAAAATACGTCATTACAGGTTCAGCATCCGGAATTGGCCTCGCAACCAGGCATTTACTCGAGGCACAAGGCCATCATGTGATTGGCGCGGATATTCACAATGCCGAAGTCATCGCAGACCTGGGTACACCTGAAGGACGCGCCGATCTGGTCGAGCAGGTGGAGAGAAAAAGCGGCGGCTCGATCGACGCGGTTCTCGCCGTGGCCGGTGTCGATATTCCGGGCCCCGCCACCGCGGCGATCAACTACTACGGCGCCGTGGCGACGCTGCAAGGGCTCCGGCCACTGCTGCTGAAGTCGTCGGCTCCTCGCGCCGTGGCCGTCTCGTCCATTACCTCCGTCCACCCATACGACGAGCAACTCCTGAACATGCTGCTGAACGGCACAGAGGAACAGGCATTGGAACGGGCACGAGACGCGAGTTACGTCTACGCGACATCCAAGCGAGCGCTTTCACGATGGATCCGTCGCAATGCAATCAATGCGGACTGGGCTGCCTCGGGTATACCGTTGAATGCGCTTGCGCCAGGACTCGTCAAGACCGAATTGCTAGCGCGACTTTTCGAAGACCCCGATAAAAAACGCGCCGTCAGCGCCGGCACCCCCATGCCACTCGGCGGTCCGTACGAGCCCTCGGCAGCCGCCGAGTTCCTTGCCTGGCTCGCGAGCGAAAAGAACGGCCATATGACCGGCCAGACCATTTTCATTGACGGTGGCGCGGACGCGGTGATTCGCGGTGATTCGGTCTGGTAAATCGCTGGACGGGGTATACCGTGCGTCAGAAGCAAGCGTGTCAGGCAATCGCCGCGACACGCCCTGCTTGTCTGCTATTGACGCCCCCTCTCCAGCGGTACGTGCTGGCTGATGAAATCGATGAACGCTCGTAGCTTCGGCGTGATATGTCTGCCGGACGGCCACAACAGCTGGAAAGTGTTGTGGTCGGTTGTGTACTCGTCCAGAACGGTCACCAGCCTGCCGTCATTGAGGGCGTCGCTCACCGTGAAGTCCGACATGTAGGCAATGCCGAGACCTTCCAGCGCGAAGCACAAGCGCGCCTCGTTGGTATTGCATGTCACCGTTGTGGAGAGTTGCGCTTCGACTTCGTCGGCATCGTGCCGCAGTTGCCAGACCTGCAGTTTGCCCGTGTTCGGTATACGGAATTGAATGCAGGCGTGCTCGGCGAGTTCCCTGGGATGCACCGGCTTCCCGCAGCGCTCGAAATAGGCTGGCGCACCAACGAGCAGCATCCGGAAAGAGCCCAGTCGCCGCGAGGTCAAACGGGAATCCTCAACGTCGCCACTGCGCACGACAGCGTCGTAACCCTCTTCGATCACATCGACCTTCCGGTTGTCGAAATCGAGATCCAGTTCGATCTCGGGATATCGCCGTTGAAACTCGGCAAGCACAGGTAGAAAGGGCTCGCCGATCATGGGCAAGCCGATACGCAGCCGCCCTTTGGGGACCGCCGAGGCCTCGGACAACTCGGCTTGCGCCGCGTCGAACTCCGCCAGAATGCGGCGTGCGCGTTCGACAAACATCTCGCCCTCGGCCGTCAGCCTGACGCTGCGTGTGCTTCGATGAAACAATCTGACGCCGAGACTCTGCTCGAGACGCGTTACGCTTTTACCCACGCCTGAAGCGGAAATACCCAGATTTCGACCGGCAGCTACAAAGCTGCGCGTCTCGGCAGCCTGAACAAAAACATTAAGCGCAACGCTATCCATAGTCTCGCAGCATCCATTGCGCGGACACATTGTCCACTCTATCGGGAACTCTACCCTACTTAATTCAAGCGTGAGAAGCAGTTACTTTTGCAAAGTGGAGAGGACGCGGACTCTTTGCCTCGCAGGAGACAACGACCTCTTTTCCCTTTGACTGAATATGCATTGGTAAAACCATGCCCGAACAGGAACTCATGATGACAACCGGATCAGATTTTTTCGATCTCGCGCGCAAACTCGAAGACACACGATGGCAGCTATTGCTGAATGCCGATGTTGACGCGCTAACCGACCTTTTATCCGACGATCTGCAATTCGTGCATTCGAGTGGCCTGAAGGACGACAAGACGGCTTATCTCGACGCCGTCAGGGCCGGTGTGGTGATCTACCGAAGCGCGAATAGCCGCATCGAGACAGTCGTGCCCCTTGGCGATGAATCGTTTGTCGTGCGCGGTGCTCTGAAAATGGAAGCAACCGTGCGTGGAACGGAACGGAGTCTCCATTCGCTCTTCATGGTTGTGTGGCGCCGCGAGCGGGAAACATGGCGGCTTGTTGCGCACCAGACCACCCTGATGCCGGCTTCGACAGCTAGCTAAGTTACCTAACCAAGTCTTCTAAAGGAACAGATCGTGAACATTTTTATTACTGGCGCCAGCGGTTTCGTCGGCGGCACCGTCGCCCGCCGTCTGCTCGCCGCAGGCCATAGCATTCGTGGATTGATACGCGACGCAAGCAAAGCCGAAGCGTTGAAAGCACAGGGTATCGGGCCCGTGATCGGCAGCCTCGAAGACAGCAGTCTGCTGACGCGCGAAGCCCACCAATCGGAGGGTGTGATCCACGCCGCCGACAGCGATCATCTGTCGGCGATCGAAGCCCTTATCGAGGGTTTGCGTGGCTCCGGCAAACCATTGCTGCACACGAGCGGTTCGAGTGTGATCGGCGATGATGCGCTGGGCAATAGCGTTTCAGAAGCTATCTACGACGAAGACACGCCGATGATCGTGGAGCCCGTCAAGCAACCCCGTCGTGACATTGAACTGCAGGTACTCGCCGCCTCCGCTGAAGGCGTGCGCGCCATAGTGATCTGTCCGAGCAACATCTACGGCAGTGGCACAGGCCTCAATCCGCGCAGCGTGCAGATCCCGTTTCTGGTCGACGACGCGCGCAAGGGCGGTGTGGTGCACATGGTTGGACGGGGCGTCAATCGCTGGTCGAACGTCCACATTGAAGATGTGGCCGAACTCTATCTGCTTGCGTTCGAGAAAGCACCGGCTGGCGCGTTTTATTTCATCGAGAACGGCGAAGCATCGTTCGGTGAAATTGGCGCTGCTATCGCACGGCGTCTGAAGCTTGGACCGGTTGAATCCCTGACGGTGGAGCAAGCTACCGAGCGTTGGGGCAAGGTCCATGCGCACTACACCTTCGGTTCCAATAGCCGTGTCCGCGCGAAGCGTGCCCGCAAGGAACTCGGCTGGGCGCCACGCCACACGTCGGCGTTGACCTGGATTGAAGAGGACATGCCGCTATGAGCAAAGTCTGGTTCATCACTGGCAGCGCCGGTGGCATCGGCGCCGGAATCGCCCGGGCAGCGCTGACTGCAGGCGACGTAGTGGTTGCCACTGATCTCGACCTTGATCGACTGCAGCAGGTCTATGCAGCGAACGCAGCGAACGTTCTGACAGCGCAACTGGACATTCGCGACGCGGCGCAGGCCGAGGCCGTCGTGGAAGCCACCCTCGCCCGTTTTGGCCGCATCGACGTGCTGGTCAACAACGCGGGTTATGGCCAGTTCGGGCCATTCGAGGAGATCGAGCCCAAGGCGATCGAGCGCCAGTTCGCCACTAACGTGTTCGGCACCTTCAACGTCACCCGGGCGGTCTTGCCGATGATGCGCCGGCAACGCGCAGGGCACGTCATTAACATGTCTTCCAATGGCGGTTTCAAGGGTGTCCGCGGCGCTTCGATGTATTCGGCCACCAAGTTCGCCATCGAAGGATTCTCCGAGGCTCTCGCACAAGAAATCGCGGACTTCGGTCTCAAGCTCACCATCGTCGAACCAGGTGCCTTCCGAACCGACTTTCTCGACGACCGTTCGCTAAAACGCGGCACGCACGCGCTGAATGACTATGATGATTTCCGCGCCAAGGCCAATGCAGTGTTCGAAGCCCGCAATCACAACCAGGTCGGCGATCCCGACAAGCTTGGCCTTGCGCTAGTCCAGATCGCAAACGAAACCGACCCGCCGTTTCGCTTCAGCGCCGGCGCCGATGCACTCAAGGTAGTGGACGACAAGCTGGACTACGTTGCCCGTGAAGTCGAACGCTGGCGCGAATTGTCCCTATCCACCGACTTTTAAATCATCCATCACAGGAAACATTTCATGAATCTTCAAACTCTGGACTCACGGCTCGATGCGTTGGAAAGCCGCTTTGCTCTTGAACGGCTGATCGCTGAATATGCCCAGGCCTTCGACAACCATGACGAAAATCTGTTGCGCAGCATATGGCATGAGGGTGCGCTGCTGTCACTCGGCGACGCCTTCGGCAACTTTGAAGGCGTCGAAGCGATTCTCGAATCGGCCCGGCAGAACTGGCAGAAAATGCCCCACATGCATCACTGGATGGCCAACCCATTGATCGATATCGACGGCGATAGCGCTACCGGCCGGGCAGCCGTCGACTGCCTGTGCACCCATGTCGAGATGGGTCCCGTGCAAATCAGCGGCCTCTACCACGACCGCTTTGAACGTCGCGACGGCCGCTGGGCCTTCGTCGAACGCCGCTTCGACCTTCATTTCCTCACACCGCTCGCCAACTGGACACCGGTTATGGGCAGCGAGAGCGTCAAACCGTAGGCGAATAAGTAACTAGCCGGCCTTCGGTGTTTTGTCGATCATCAGCGACAGATGATCCAGATCCTCGCGCAACAGTGCCAACGCTTCGCTGACGGCGCTGCTGCCTTTCAATTGCCGCTTGGCCGGCCGCACGACCGATTGCACTGCAAGCTCAGCGATCGTGTCGGCGATCTCGATTGCGCTGCTCGCGCCCTCCGGCTTGTACCAGAACGCGGGCCAGCTGCACATGCCGATGAGAGTGAATGCCGTGATCTTGGCGTCGACGACACGGAACACCCCGGCGCTCACCCCAGCTTCGATTGCCGCGGTAAAGTTGTTCAGCACCGCGCGCTTCGCATCTTCGTTTGCGCGATATGCGCGCTCGGGCAACTGCTGCTCGGTGCGTTGGATCACGCGAAATTCGTTGTAGTGGCTCAGAATCAGTGTCGTATGCTGATGAACCAACAGACGCAGGCGCTCTTTCGGATCTGCATCCGTCTCAGCAACTGCCTGGCTCGACAGCCGCCTCGCTCTTAACGTGACCTCCTCGACCAGCGCCGTGAGTATCTCATCCTTGTTCTTGAAGTAATAATAGACGGCGGTACGCGTCACGCCAAGCGCCTCGGCGATTTCCTGCATCGACGCACCGCCGAAACCCTTTTCGATGAAGAGCGCGGCCGCGGCGTTCAGGATCTGTTCTTTTTGTCCGTCAGCATTCACCTTTGCCACGAAATCACTCCTGATAGCGGTCGACGGCCAGATGGCCGCCCTACCGTAGTGTTGTGTTTGCGTGATTGTAACGCCCGGGCCATCCCGTTCAACCCCTCGCGGCCTGTCCTGACTCATGCGCCGTCGTCATGCGTCGCCGGTCGAGTATCAAGCGTGACTGGCAGAAAGCGCCGCAGTCACAAACTCGCGTAGAAAAGCAATCCATGTCCTGATTTTTGCGTCCAGGTATTCTCGCGACAAATACGTAGCGTACACGGTTGTACCCTGCAGCTCGTACTCCGGCAGCACACGCACCAGCGCGCCACTCTGCAGCGCCGATAACGCAGAAAGCGTCGGCAACGGACCGATTCCAAATCCCTGAACCAGTGCAACCGCCAATGCATCGGCCGAGTTCGCGCGCAACTTGCCCGGGCGCAGTTCGATTTCCGCCGCGCCGTCCCTTCCTTCAAACCTCGAGCGATCGACCGGAAAGTGCGGGGTCACCAACTGCAGGCACGTATGCTGATGCAACTCCGGCACCGACCTTGGCGCGCCGTGCCGTTGAATGTATTTCGGCGACGCGCACAGCACAGTTGGCATCGTGCAGATTCTGGCAGACACGAGTGCGGAGTCGGGTAAATTGGCCGTGGCGACCTGGAACGCAACGTCGAATCCCTCATCGAGCAGGTCGGGAAATCGCTGCGAAAGCGTCACGTCGGCACGGACCAACGGATATCTCTCCAGATAGTGAGTCAATGCCGGCACGACATAGATCTGCCCGAAGCTCAACGGAGCATAAATACGAAGCACGCCCGCCGGTGATGTTCGCGCTTCTCCGGCTTCGGCTTCGGATGCATCGATGAGCGCGAGGATCTCCTTGCAGCGATGCAAATACCGGTTTCCCGCATCGGTCAACGCGATACGCCGGGTCGTCCGATTGAACAGCCGGGTGCGCAAATGGGCTTCCAGATCCGAGATAAAGCGGGAAGCCTGCCCCGTGCTCATGTCCGACTGCTCCGCGCCCGCCGTGAAGCTACCAGCCTCCGCCACGCGCACGAAGACTCTCATGTTTCGCAATAGGTTCATCGTGCGCTGCCCGGCTGCTCCATCACCGTTAGAATTTGTGCCGCAATGCAACGCGAACACCGACCTGCTTGCTGGTGGTGGACGGACTAAAGCCGCTGACGGAGGCGACCGCCGCCTGATTGAGCGAGTCACGGCCGCTTGCGCGCTGCAGGACCGCTAACGCGTAAAGGTCTGTTCTCTTGGAGAGGTTGTAATCGGCGCCGAAGTCGAGTTGAAGATACCGGGCGCCACCATCGCCCTTAACCGAATTTCGCCGCATATAGTCAAATGCGGTGCCGATCAATAATGCAGGGGTGAGCCGGGATCTCACGCTCAATTCAAGGTTCGCAAACTGGGCAGTTCCAGAATAGCCGAACGGGTTGGGACCCGAGGCGGAGCCGAGCGACTCGAAACGCGTATTGGTCGCAACGAATCCGAGCGTAGTGGCACTGATCGCATACGCCGCACCCACACCAAAAATCTCGGTCGTTTTAGCCGACGCATAGCCGGCATACACAGGATTCGATTGGGCTGACGTCGCCGATCCCAGCGCCCCCATATTGTCCGCTGTCACGCCGCCCTTGTTCGGCGTATTTCCGTAGAAGGAGATGTTCGGATCGCGAGCATTCAGATAACCGGCCCCGAGCGACAAGGAACCGCCGGTATAGCCCGCGCCGATTGACCAGATCTGATTTTGTGTGATGCTCCCCGCCGTGCCACCGAAGCTATAGGCAGCACCCGCGCTAAACCCGTGGTACGCAGCGCTCGTGAACTTGACCGCATTGTTGATGCGATTCGAATTAGCCAGATTGTCGACGTCGTCGGGATGCGTGCCCATGAATCCCGCCCACTGCCCCACGACAGCCAGCGGCTGCAAGAAATCGACCAGCGTGTCATATTGCCTGCCGAGTGTCACTGTTCCGGGTCCGCCAGCAATCCCCACGTAGGCCTGGCGGCCGAACTCCGTTCCGCCTTGAGCAAGTACGCCGTTATTCGCGTTAAAACCGTTTTCGATGACGAATAGTGATTTCAGTCCTCCGCCGAGGTCCTCCGTTCCGCGCAGACCCCAGCGACTCCCGCTTACTCCTGTCGCCGTTCCATCGGAAATAGCAAACAGGTGTGCACCTGACAGCGCACCGCCTGTTTTGCCGGTTTGTGCGTTGTTCACGTAAGTGACGCCAAGATCCACAATGCCATAGAGGGTGATTGTGCTCTGAGCATGTGCTGCGCAAACGAATCCACCGAGTAAACAGCCAATGTAAGCCTTGTTCATGAATTGTCTCCAATATTATTTAGTAATACTATTTATTATTTAGCCGTCTACAAACGGATCATTTTTATTTCATAGCAATCAGAAGATCTCAAGTCGCAAATATCTACTGACCGCTACGCTCGCGCACGTCGCCGATTTGCCGCAATGAATGCATCGAGGCTCAGAGACCCGGCACCCCATACGATCACCTGTAGAAATCCACCCGTAATCGCAATGTTCTTCATGAAACTAATCAGTTGCTTGGGATCAGCAAAGTTGTCGTGAAAGGTCAACCCCGTCGCCAATGTAAATATCGCCATTACGGCGGCCACGATACGGGTGCGATAGCCGAGAACGAGTGCCGTCCCAAACCCTAGCTCAATTACAACTGCGATGACGTAAGCGGCCTCGGGCCATGGCAGCGCCTTCGAGGCAATATAGGCTTGGGTGCCAACGGGGTCGGCCAGCTTGCCGACACCGCTCATCAGGAAGAGCGAACTCATCAGAATGCGACCGAGGGTTGCGGCCGAAGAAGTGCTTGTATTCAACAGTGCCTCACATTTTGGTTAAACATCGGATAACAACGCTGACGAACTTCTCAGGTCCAGCAAACCGCTCTTCGTCGGTTATGCCTTTTTGTCCAGCTGACTGGACGTGCTGTGCCGAACCGACAACTTCTCCCCGGAAGCCGGGATCTGTTTCACGCGCCGTTCATGCAGGCGGCCGAGACTGCCGACAGCCACCGCCGCCAGCGCGGTCGGCACGGCCGACACAAGCAACGTTTGATCGACGCTCCATACGAGCGCCATCAACTGGCCGCCGGCGAGTGGCCCAAGCACCGCGCCGAGTCTGCCGAAACCGAGTGCCCAACCCGCACCGGTAGCCCGCGCTCTTGTCGGATAGATCGTGACCGCCAGTGCATTCAGGCCGGATTGACCGCCGAGAATGCAGAATCCGGCGAATGCGATGCATAGACCGGCGGCCAGCGGCATGTTATGAAAGTAGCTGATGCCGACTATTGCTATGCCACCGAGGGCGAAATTCGCAAACAACACCGCCGTAAAGCCGCGCCGATCGATCAGCATGCCCAACGCGAAATTACCCACCAGCCCGCCAAGCCAAAGTGCCGTCCCCGCCAACACCGCTTTGCTCGACGAATAGCCTGCGCCACTCATCAGCACGGGGATCCATGCGGCGAGGAAGTATGCGCAAAGCATGTTGGCGAAGTTCGCAGCCCAGAGCAGAGGCGTAACGATCCGACGGCCCTCCCCCAGCAGCATTGCGAGCGTATTGCCACTAAGTACGCCGTTCGCGGGCGGCAACGTGGGCATGGCGGCCCCGGGCGCCACCCGGTGTAGCAGGTGCAAGGTCCGTGGCGTTTGCGGGTGGCGTAGAAGGAAAAATTGCAGCGATTCGGGAAGCGCCGCGAACATTGAAAGGGACAACAGCGCTGTGAGCAATGCGCCCGCGTAAAAGACACCGCCCCAGCCGAACGGTGCAATCACCAGCGCCGCAATCCCTCCACCGACCACACCGCCGACGATGTAGCCTGACGATACCGCCATCATCAGGCTCACGCGGATGCGCGCCGGGCTGTATTCGCCTGCGAGGGCCATTGCATTCGGAACGATCGCACCCATTCCAATCCCTGCAGCAAAACGAATGCCGATTAGGGCGCTAATAGAATTGGCGAAAGGGGTTAGCGCCATGCAAAGCGCGATCCAGGCGGTCGCCGCGATCAGCATCGGACGGCGGCCGATCTTGTCAGCAAATCCCGCGAGCACCAGCGATCCGGCGAACATGCCCAGCAACCCGGCCGCGAACACCGGCCCCAATACGGAGCGGCTGGTGCCCCAGGCTTTTATCAGCGCCGGAGCGGCATAGGCCATGGCCTGAACATCAAAGCCGTCGATCACCATGCACAATGCGCATATGCCGAGTACGCGCCACTGCATCGCGCTAACAGGCCTGCCGTCGAACAACGAAAAAGCGGTCTCTTCCCCAGGCGATGCCATAACTGTCTCCCAACCTGATTTCTATATTCAGTGCGAATTCGCGTGAGCGGACCCGGACGGACCCGTCGTTCCCGTGACAACCGGGGTCGCCATTCAATTGACTTTCACATCTTTTATTTGACGACATCGACAAATAACGAACAAAAAAAACAGACCCGCCGCAGCCGGAACCTCAGTTCACTGGCTCACCGTGGAGCAGTTCATATTGCCGAACGAATCCCGGGTCTCGTTGGCGCAAATCATCATGCGTCACGCGTCCGGTACGGCGCATGTAATCGTAAGTGAAGCCGATCGGATCGAGATGCAGCTTGTCGCCGACGTTTTCATACCAATCAAGACTCTTTGCCGCGGCCAGCTGGAAGCGATCCGAAGCGGAGCGGCGCAACGCCTCGAAATACTCGAACACAGACTTTAGATCAGACCTGTGCGCGCACAGGCCTTCGTATAGCGCGATCGAATCTTCCATCGCCATCCGTGTACCGGAGCCGAGCGAGAAATGCACCGAACGCAGCGCATCCCCGATCAGAATCATGTTCTCGTGATGCCAGTTCTCGTTTTTAACGGTCACGGCTTCAAACCAGGTGGACTTGTTCGACAACAGACCGTGTCCGTCCAGGTCGTCGGCGAAAACCTGCTCACAGAAGGCACGGCTGTCCGCATCGCTCATTTCGCCCAATCCGGCGCGTGTCCACGTCTGCGGATCCGTTTCGATCAGAAACGTACTCATCCCGTCGGCGTACTCATAACTATGGGCGATGAAAACACCGAACTCGGTTTCGCGAAAGATCAGCGAGACAGCATGAAACGGCTTCCTGGTTCCGTACCAGGCAAATTTGTTGCGACGCTGCACGAACGACGGTTTGAAGGCATCCGCATATTGCGCGCGCGTCCGACTGTTCACGCCATCCGCCACCACAACGAGATCTGCCTGACGCAATGCGCCCAGGTCGTCTACGCGAGCGTTGAACTGTAGATCGACGCCCGCCGACCTGCATTCGGTATGCAGAAATTGCAGCAAGGCAATGCGGGCGACCCGCGAAAAGCAGTTGCCATGGATCGGCACATGCACGCCGCGGTGGACAATTTCCATGTGCTCCGAACGCACGTGGCCGGCGGTGAACCGACGGAAGAACTCGGGGTCCGATTTCTCGAGAAACGACAGCGCGACATCCGAAAACACCACGCCCCAGCCGTAAGTTGCGCTGGCATCATTCTGTTCATAGACCCGGACCGTCCACTCCGGAAAGCGTCGTTTGACCAGATATGAGAGAAACAGCCCACCGGGCCCTCCTCCTACGATATTGATGTCCATCTTCAGTCTCCTGCGTCTTGCTCGAGCGCCGTGCGCTGCGCGGCGACTTCCATCAAACGGCTGCGAAATTCCGCTGGTATCGAGATCGAACGGCGCTCGGGACGGGCTATGCATATTGGACTCAGCGTCGCCGAGAAAATGTTCTCCCCGGTTTCGTTGGTTCCTGCTATCGCAAGATCGAAAGATCTTTCGCGCACATCCATGACGGTCACGCTTACATCGAACAGTTCATCCGGTCTCAGGCTCTTGTTGAATACAAAGCTAAGCGCCTTGACCGGCGTCCCGAACGATTGGGCGTCCTTGCCGGCCTCAACCGGGGCGCCAAGCAGGAAAGCATAGAACCGGTTTGCCGCAGAAATCACGTATTCACTGAAATTGACCGTGTAGACCACCCCGGCCGGATCGCACTCGGCCCATTTCACGCGCCGACGCACCACAAAAGGTTGACCGCTGATCAACCACTCTGACGGGCCGGTGTCGAAACCCTCGAAGGCGGTCATCTCAGGCCTCGACCGGCGCCACAGGCACTGCAAATTTTTCCGTCAACAACGCGCCTCCGCCCGGAATCTCCGCGTCGAGTCTCAGCCTGTCGAGCATCCGCCGCGTCGTGCACACCGCTGTTGACGTGACGGGAATCCCGAGTCGGGTCTGGATTGCCTCAATGGCCAGCAGCGATTGCATCTGCACACACGCTGACGCCACAACGACGTCGACATTCGCCACGTAAAGCCTTTCCACGTCCTGTAGAAGCTGCATGGGGTCGCGCCGACCCACATCCAGGTTATCGGGGATCTCGAATGACAGCGCATCGACAACCTCGATCCCTTCGCTCTGGATGTACTCCACCACCAGCTTGGTCAGCGGCTTCATGTAGGGCGCCATCAACGAAATTCGGCGCGCACCCATGATCTTCAGCCCTTCAATGAGCGCACCGGCTGAAGTCATCACCGCCGCATCGCACTGATTGGCTTTGACCACCTCCGCCAGCTCGCTCTCCACTGTGCGGTGATATCCCGGGCCCATTGCCATGATCGCTACAAGACAGGCGGTACTCATCACATCCATGCGGGCGTCGGCGAGTTCCGCCGCACATCGCAAGCCTTCCTTATTCATGGCGACAAGTTCTTCCTTCGTCACTTTATGCATACGCATGCGGCTCGAATGAAACGTGAATCGTTCCGGCGCGAGCGTCTCGCGGCGCCGCAGCAACGCGGGCACTTCCGTTTCCATCGTCGTGTTGGAACTCGGCACGATCTGGCCGATCCGGTAAGCGATCTTGCTCATGTCATTGATCCTCTCTGGAAGGTGAAATGTTCGCCGCAGTTTCGGCCTCAATAGTTTCGGCGATGATCCGGCGCATGGCCGGCTTGTCGACTTTGCCGACCCGCGTCACCGGAAACGCGTCCACGATTTCAATCCGCTCCGGACATTTGAACTTCGCGAGACCCTGCGATGAGAGAAATTCGATCATCTGCGGGATATCAGGCGCGGAATGCCCTTCACGAAGAATCAGAAACGCGCAGCCCTTTTCTCCGTAAAACGGATCGGGCATAGCCACCAGTTTCGCGTCCAGAACAGCGGGATGACGGCTCAGAAACGCCTCGACTTCCTCAGCGCCGATCTTCTCGCCTCCGCGATTGATGTTGTCGCGCAGGCGGCCTTCGAACGAAAAGTAGGTCACGCCGTCGATGACATGCGCGCGCATCATGTCCCCGGTCCGGAAGAAACCGTTCGACGTGAAGGCCGTGGCATTAGCCTCCGGCGCGTTGTAGTAGCCTCTCAGGCTGGACGGGCCGCGAAAACATAGCTCACCCATTTCGCCAGGCGCGACGGGCGATTCGTTATCGGCATTGAGCAGAACGAGGTCGTCATGCTCACAACCCGAGCGCCCGTGCGTGTGATGACGGACGAATGCGTCAGTTGCTGGGCCGGAGCCGATCAGCAATCCTTCCGTCGTGCCGTACATGTTCGAACTGGTCACGCCGAGAAACGTTTCGAGCGCATCGGCCCGAGTCAGACAAAAGAACAGCTTGAGCGACGACAGGTCATAATCAAGCACCTCTGCACACGCCATGATCTGGGGCGCAACCGGTCCGATTGAAACAGCATGCGTCACGCGATGCTGCTGGATCAGTTCCGCCATCCGTACGATATCGACTTTCGGCATGAGTACGGTGGTTTGCCCAAGGGATATCGTGGGCACGAGCGCATACAGATGCGCCGCGTTGTGAAGCAAAGGCAGCGACCAGATCAACGTGGCGTGTTCACCCGCCTCCACGTGCCTCGCCCACGCTTCGGCATGCGCGAGGTATTCCGCGTGAAAACGCGGGATGATTTTGGGCACTCCAGTCGTGCCGCCTGAGAGCTGGAAACTCAGGACGTCTTCCGAGCCGATGTGCACACCGCGTAGAGTGGTCCTCGCCTCATCCAGCGAGACAGACTCCAGTAACGCGGACATTGAGTGCGTCCCAGCGGGCGCATCACCACGCGCCACGACTAGATTTTTGAACGACGGATGTTCGGCACACATCTTCCGTGCAAAACCAACCAAATCGAACTGTGCTGCGTCGGCCTGCACGAAATAGGCTTGCGGCAACGACAGGTTCGCCAGTTTGCCGATCTCGACCTCGCGATACTGCGGCAACGCACAAACCGGAACAATACCGCTCTTGTAACACGCACATAAAGCTAGTGCGGTGTCGATCGTCGTGCCCATCTGGAACACTGCGCGTGCGCCGGGTTCGAGTCCAAGTTTGAGCAAAGCGGCGGCCAGACGGTCGCTTTGTTCATCCAGCTCACGAAATGTGATGCTGCGTTCGTCGCTGATCAGGGCCAGCTTGTCGGGAAGGCGTTTCGCCGTCTCGGCGAGCGCCTGGCCGAACGTTCTGTCTTTCCATGCCCCCACCTGAAAATAATGCTGAGCGATCGACGGCTCGCAATACGCGACGCCTTCGAGCGGATAATGGATACCTGCCATGTCTGTCTTCTCCAGTCGACCCGCTCTTATTGTTCGACGATGCGAACGCGGTCTTTGTCAAACGTGTCAATACGCCCACACAACCCGCCGGTGAAGAGTCCATACCAGACGGCCGGTTTCAAGCCCAGTTCCCTGCGATTGAATTCGAGCGCCTCGTTCGATTCAATCAGGAAGTAACCCGGCGACGGTTGCGAGACGCGATACTCCGAATTGTGCCGCGCTGCATCAACCACGCTTGCGAATTCCACCAGCGCCGGCACGAAAATGCCCGGGCCTTCGCACTTTATGCCGCATTGCCCACTCAACAGTCTGCCCTTTTCCTGCCACACAGTATCAATCTCCCGGACTTGCCCTGCATGGTCACTGGCGATCTGCTCTGCCATGATCGCCGCCTCAAGTGTTAGCGCCGCATCCCGCGCGTCCAGCGATTGCAGTTCGCGCAGCTTGACCGTGATCTCGATGAAGTAACCGTTTGGGTCGCGAAAATAGATCGATTCGATCACTTCATGCTGGGTGGTCGATGAGACCTCGACACCCTTGACCTCGAGCATCTCCTTCCACGCGAGCAGCTGTTCCGTGCTGTCGGTCAGCCAAGCGGTGTGCGTCGCATCGAATACATGGTCATCTGGCGTAGGCGGCATCAAGGGGCGTTCTTGCGGTCGCGGTTCGCCCAGATAGTAGAAAAAGGCAATCGTGCTGCCGTTGCCGCTATCGAAGAAAAAGTGCAGGAAATCCGGATGACTCTCCGGACCCCAGCCTCGCGCGGAGATCGTATGGACGAGCGGCAGACCCACCGTGTCGCGATAGAACTCGATGGTTTCGCGCAGCTTCCACGTCGGACGCGCCGTGTGGTCGACCCCCGACAGTCTGAGCGGTACTGATTGATTCATTCGTCAACTCCCGAGTTATAAGAAAGACCGTTGATGCAGCCATTCGCCGACCGAGCGCGCGGCAATTGCCCGGCCGGGTTCATCCCCGTCATCCAGCGGTCGGCCGTGATGATCGCCGCGCACGCGAACGTGGGTCTTGTCGGTCGAACCGATACGGCAAAAAATGTCGGCAATGGCTAATGGAAAAGTCGTTTGATCGCCGGTGTATTCGACCAGCAACGAGGGCACGGTGACCGAAGGCGCGGTTGCTTCCAACGCCGCATTCGACGACAGACCGGACCACGTGGAGAGCCAGGACTCCGGAGAACACAAGCGTCCAAAGCCCACCGAACCATAGTTCGAGATCACCGGATTCGGCGACCACAGCGAACCGGGCTTGCGGTCGGACGGATCAAGCGACGGATCCAGACAGCGTAGGTCGGCATCCGTACGCCACACGGTCATGATCGGCGTGTGGTTGGCCTCAAGCTTCTGCCGGTGGGTCGCTAGCTTGTCTTTCACGGATTGCCTCGCGTCCTGGCGCACGGCGATCAGTTGTCGGGCAATCCGGTCAAGGCGCGCTACGCGGTCCCGCTGCGCATCGCGATAGCGGGAGACGAACTCAGCGTTATAGCGTGTCGCCCCTGGTTCGCGGGAATAGCCGTTCTCGGGGTTGAAGGGGTTCAGCGTATCGTCAATCGACAGCGCATCGCCTTCGTCAGTAACCGACGGATCGATGCACCCCATCAACAAACGCCCCTGCCCCGGATGCGGAGCCAGATAGATCATTCCGTCCACCATCGGCATGGTCGCGCTCGCCAGATGTGTAGCGCGACCACCAGGCGTCTTTGTGATCCGGTCTTGCGCTGGCAGTGCCGATTGCTGGATGTAGAAGCTATAGAGCCCCGAACCGCCCGAATTGCCGAGCAACACCATGCGCTCGAAGCCCGCTTCGCGGAGATAGCACAAGCCGGCCGCGACGTCGTGCAGGGCAAGTTCATGCTCGAGCCGGAGGTCGTTGCCGACCGAGCGCGCCGCTTGTGCCCAGACCGACGCGCCCGCGCGCAGCAGTCCGGGAATCAGGTAGTGGAATGTGAAGTTCTCGCGTGGATGCATCAGACAAACGACCGTTTTCGTCGACGCGCCGCGATATAACACGCCGCACGTGGCCGCACCATCTTCGGTGCGCAGTGTCACGCTGGTCTGTTGTGTGGCAGGCGGCAAAGTGTCAGGAAACCAGTCAATCGTCAACGTATGAGGACGTTCGAGAACCGCGCCGGCTGGTATGTTGCTCATATCAATGTCTCCGTATCCGTTGACGTCAGTATAGCTTTTTTGACGCCAACGTCAAATTTTCGACAAAAAATCTGACTATGTTCTTCGAAGTCCACCACACCGCTCCCGCGCCGTCGGGCCAAAAGGCGCCCATGCCTCCTGTTACTGCACCAAGCCCGGGCTAGAGAAACGACTGCCCACCGTCAACGGTTATCACCTGCCCGGTGATGTGGCGGCCGGTTTCGCCAAGCAGAAATGTAATTGCTGCCGCCTGATCGGCCGCCTCAGCCATGCGTCCGAGTGGAATACCGAGCCGCCATTGCGCGAGATTGCCGTTGATCGCGATCTCGTGCCGGACCGGATCGGTGCCCATCATCGACGTGGCGGTCGATCCGGGACACACGATGTTAACGGTAATGTTCTTGCGGGCCAGTTCAAGTGCCATATAACGGCCCAACTGGATCACTGCGGCTTTCGATGCACCGTAAGCCGCCGCGGTCAGCTGCGGCTGGCGCGCGCCGATAGAGGCAACCAGAACAATGCGTCCGCGGCCCCATTCCAGCATGCGTTTTGCGACGGTCTGCGAGACCAGAAACGCACCCGTGGTGTTGACCGCGAACAGGCGGTCCCAAGTGGCTCGCGAAGTCGCCGTGAAAGACTCAGGCGAATACAGACCAGCCGAAACAACGAGGCCATCGATCGCGCCGTGGTTCTGCACGACCGCCTCAACGACTTGCGTAATCGCGGCCTCGTCCGTGACATCGAGTGCGTAGGCAGAATGTCGCTCGGAACCCGGCAGATCGGCCACGAGTTCGCGTACTCGCCCACCATCGAGATCTGCCAACGCGACGCGGGCTCCCTGCTCGGCCAGCATCTGTGCGGTTGCAAATCCAATCCCGTCGCGCGCACCGCCGCCGACGACCAATACCGACTTGCCTTCAAAAGTGGACAGACTCACAACAAACCCCTTGCGTTGATATGAAATATTGCGATGCGTGCCATGCTCATTTGGGTGTCTGATACAGACCTGCCTGGCTAGCCACCTTCCAATAGGCGGCACCTGCTGTAAAGCCGCCGTCCACGACGATTTCCTCGCCGGTGATGCCGCCTGACGCAGGGCCCGCCAGGAACGCGACGACAGACGCGATCTCATCGGCTTCGACTGCACGGCCGACAGGCGTCATGTCGATCATCGGTTGCAGATGTGGTGAATGGCGATTGATGTCGGTCACGACAAGCCCTGGGCAAACACAATTGACACGGACGTTGAACGCCGCGAATTCGAGCGCGGCAGACTTCGTCAAACCGCGCACGCCCCATTTGCTCGCCGTATAGGCCGGGTCCGCGTGCCCGGACAGTGCTGCATTGGACGCAATATTGACAATCGCACCGCTACGTTGCGCGCACATGGTCGGTGCGACCTGGCTCACACCGAGAAAGGTGCCTGTGAGATTGACGTCGACTACCCGGCGCCACTCGGCTTCCGGATAGTTCGAGATCGTCTTGCGATAGAGAATGCCGGCATTGTTGACCAGGACATCGATACGCCCGCGCCACTCCAGCACTGCTGCGATCACCTGGCTCCAGTTTTCCTGCGATGTCACGTCGAGCTTGAAAAAACGCGCTTGCAGCCCTCGCTCCCGCAACTCGGAGGCGCTCTGCTCGCCTTCCTCGGGCGCGACGTCACAGATCGCAACATAAGCGCCACCTTCGGCGAACAAGGTCGACTCGACGCGGCCCATGCCGCGGGCGCCGCCGGTGACAATGACAACCTTTTCCTGAAATGTCTGCATGCTGGTTCCTGTGATGAATTCGATGACACTGCGATGCGTTGCGTAGTGGGGTAGTGGTGTAACGGCTATGGGTTCGGCATGATCGTCCTGCCGATGAGCGGCCAACCGATTGGCGCAACCGAAGCATCGCCGGCTGCCGTGGCCGCCTCGGGCGTCCAGGTGGCGGCCAGCACCCGCTTGCCGTTTGGCGCCGCATTGCCTTCCGACACTAGCCACGCGAGCGGCGCGATCAGCGCTTGCGGCGGCACCAGCTTCGATCGGTCGAAACCCGCCTCCGGGGGAATCATCGGCGTATCCGCAGGACCGCCCGGCACGAGTACGTTGACGGTAACGCCGGTGCCGGCAAGGTCCTGGGCCATGATGGCCGAATGCGATTCCAGCGCCGCCTTCGAGCCGCCGTATGGTGCGAAGCCGCGTCGCATCATCGATTCATGGCTAGTCGTGACATTCACAACACGCCCCCAGTTTTGCGCACGCATGCGCCGCGCGGCGTGGATCGCGAGCAGAAACGGCGCAACAGCATTGATCTCGAAGAACAACCGCACCATGTCATCGGATAGATCGACAAACGAAGGTGGATTGTCGAAGTAATCCGGGGTGACGAGCGACGGCCCCACACCCGCGTTGTTGATCAGGATGTCGATGCCGCCAAGCGTTTCGTCTGCCCTGAACATCACGTCGGCGACTGCATCGGGTTGCGTCAGGTCACAGGCGAAGCTGAAGGCATTGGCCGTGCCGCGCTGCCACTTTGCCTGAGCGACCGCTTCCGCGACCTGCTGGGCATCACGGTCGACAAACAGCACGGTGTGGCCAGCGTCGAGCAGCCCATTCGCCATCGCACGGCCAAGCCCACGCGCCGCCCCCGTGACGACTGCGCGACGGCGAATCCCGGAGGAGATGTCGTCGATCGTGCTATTTCCCACAGTTGTCATCTCATCGACTCCATAAAAGGACAAGGAAACATCGGCCACATCACGGATGACACAGCGCGCGTCTACAACGTTTTGGCGACGAGTTCTTCGTTCGCCTTCGGCGGTACCGGCGCGCGCCGATTAAACAACCGGGCAGCTTCGCCCACGATCCCGCGCCGGAACACCAGCACACAAACCATAAAGATCGCGCCTTGAATAACCGTCACCCACGCGCCCAGCGCCGCCAGGTAGTTCTCCATCGCCGCCGCGACGACCGCGCCAACGATCGGCCCAGAGAACGTGCCCACGCCGCCCAGAATCGCCATCAGGATCGCGAGTCCTGACATCGACCAGTGAACGTTGTTGAGCGACGCGAGCTGGAACACCAACGAATCGAGCGAACCGGCCACTCCGGCCATCGTCGCTGACAGGACGAACGTGAGCAGCTTGAAGTAATGCGTCTCGTAGCCCAGTGAGATTGCACGCTGCTCGTTCTCCCGGATGCCTTTCAGCACGTTACCGAACGGCGAATGAATTGCGCGATAGATGACCCACAGCCCACCCACGCAGATGACGAACACGAAGTAGTACAGCGCCGTGGTGTTGCTGAGGTCAATCCTCCCGAACAGCATGCCGCGCGGCACGTCCTGGATGCCCTCGTCGGCATGCGTGAACGGCGCCTGCAACGAAAAGAAGTAGACAAGCTGTGCGAGCGCAAGCGTCACCATCGAGAAATAGATGCCTTGGCGGCGAATCGAGACGAAGCCGAACGCCAGTCCCATCATCGCCGCAACGGCCGCGCCGGCCAGCACGCCGAGCAACGGGTCGAAGCCGTACTCCTTCACGCAATGCGCGGTCACATAGCCGGCGAAGCCGTAGAAAGCCGCATGACCGAACGACAACAGGCCGCCGTAGCCAAGCAACAGGTTGAATGCGCTGGCAAACAGTGCGAAGCACAGCACCTTCATCAGGAACACCGGATAGATGAGCGCAGGCGCCACGAGGCCGAGTGCGAGCAAAAGCAGGACCAGCACGCGCGTTGTGGCCGGCGAGAAAAACGGCCGCGTCGGTTCGCAGTGCACCGCCTGCCCCTGGCTGGTCAGCAACGCATTGCCGAAGAGTCCTGCCGGTCGCACCAGCAGCACGACGACCATGATGAGGAACACGACCGTAGTTGAGGCCTGGGGGTAAAAGACCCGCGTCAGGCCTTCGGCCACACCGAGTGCGAATCCCGAGATGATGGCCCCCATGATCGACCCCATCCCACCTATCACGACGATCGCGAATACGACAATGATGACGTCCGAGCCCATCTGCGCGTTGGCCTGGTAAATCGGCGCCGCCATCACGCCCGCGAGTGCCGCGAGGCCCACGCCGAACCCATAAGTCAGTGTGACCAGGCGCGGCACGTTGATGCCGAACGCGCGGGTCAGCCTGGGATTCTCGGTCGCCGCCCGCAGGTGCGCGCCGAGCGATGTACGCTCGATTACGTACCACGTCGCGAGGCAGGCCGACAGGGCCGCACCGATCACCCACACGCGGTAAGCGGGAAGAAAGATGAAGCCAAGATTCCACGCTGTGCCAAGCGAAGGCGGTATCGGATAGGGAACACCCGTCGAGCCGAACTTGTAGCGCACGAGTCCCTCGATCACGAGCGACATACCAAACGTGAGCAACATGCCGTACAGGTGATTGAGCCGATACATGCGCTTGAGGAGCGTGCGTTCGAGCACGATGCCGAATGCGCCGACCAGAACGGGAGCGATGACTAGCGTGGGCCAGTACCCGAGGCCGAATGTGTCGAGCAGTACATAGGCGCCTAGCGCCCCCAGCATGTACTGCGCGCCATGCGCAAAGTTCACGATCCCGAGCAAGCCGAAGATCACCGCAAGGCCGAGACTAAGCATTGCGTAAAAGCCACCGTTGATGAGACCAATCAACAACTGTCCGAAAAACGCCGCGGGCGGCGGCAAAGCCTGCAGTAACGAGTCCATCTTCTGCTCCTAGTCCGTATCAAATGTCTTGCGATGCCGGGGCTCGCCGCCCTCAAACCGACAGGTATTGATTGACACGCTGGCTACTGCTGTCGAAAGCGGCGCGCGGGATCATGTCGACCACGCGGCCATGCTCGACGATGTAGTGGCGATCTGCGACGTCCGCTGCGAAGTGAGCGTTCTGCTCGACCAGCAAGATGGTGAAACCGCGTTGTTTGAGCGTGCCGATAAGCATGCCGATCTGCTCGACAATGACGGGTGCGAGACCCTCGGTTGGCTCATCGAGCAACAACAACCGCGCTCCGGTGCGCAGGATGCGGGCGATCGCGAGCATCTGCAGTTCGCCGCCGGACATGCAGGTCCCCTGGCTCTGACGGCGCTCGTACAGGTTCGGGAAGATCTGGTATATCTCGTCGACCGGCATGCCCCCGTCGGCCACCACCGGCGGCAGCAGCAGGTTTTCCCCGACTGTCAGGCTGGCATAGATCGCCCGCTCCTCCGGACAATAGGCAATGCCCAGCTTCGCAATCCGTTCAGAAGGCAGCGTCGTGCATTCGCGGCCGCCGAACCGGATTTCACCGTCACGACGGTCGACGATCCCCATGATGGTCTTGAGCGTCGTCGATTTGCCTGCGCCGTTGCGGCCAAGCAGCGTGACAACCTCGCCACGCCCGATCTCAAAGTTCATGCCATGCAGCACCTGCGATTCACCATACCAGGCACGCAGGTTCCGTATTGTCAGGAGAACGTCGTCAGCCTTGATGCGCGTCGTATCGTCAGTCATGGGCAGACCCCATATAAGCGGCGCGAACGTCGGGATCTTTCGATACCTCAGCGTATGCCCCCTCGGCCAGCACCTTGCCGCGTGCCATCACGGTGATCCGGTTCGACAATGTCTGGACCACGGACAGGTTGTGCTCGACCATCAGCACCGTATAGCGTTCGCCGACCTTGGCAATCAGGTTCGAGACGGTGCCGATGTCTTCCCGGCCGAGGCCGGCCATCGGCTCGTCGAGCAGTAGCAACTCTGGCTCGAGCGACAGCGTTGTGGCGATTTCGAGCGCGCGCCGGCGGCCATACGACAGGTCGGCCGCTACCGCGTGCGTGTAATCGGCAAGGCCCACTGCAGCGATCAATTCTTCGGCGCGTTCGTTGAGTACGTCGAGGCTGCGTTCGTTGCGCCAGAAATGGAACGCCGTGCCGAGCTTGCGTTGTAGGGCAAGACGCAGGTTGTCAAGCACCGTCAGGTGCGGAAAGATCGCCGAGATCTGGAACGAACGCACCATACCCATACGGGCAACCTCGGCAGACCGCGCATGCGTAATGTCGTTGTCGCGATAGCTGATGGTGCCCGCGGTCGGTTGCAGGAACTTTGTCAGCAGGTTGAATACTGTCGTCTTGCCGGCCCCATTGGGTCCGATCAGCGCATGAATGTGGCCGCGTTCAATACGCAGATCCACGCCTCCCACCGCAAGGTGGCCGCCGAATTGCTTGACGAGCCCCCGTGCTTCGAGAATGTACTGACTCATGAAGTTACCTCTATGTCGTAGCGTGAGCCGGATGCGCCAGGAGAAAGCGTTGACGTAAGCCCCGAGATCACTTTTTCACCAACGGGCATTCGCTACGCGCTAGCGGTGAGTACGCTTCGTCAGGCGGTACGACGGCGAGCAATTCGGCATAGTCGAATACCGATTTCGATTGCGATGGCGCCTTCACTCTCGCGAGGTACATCGGACGGATCAATTCGGTGTCGGCGCGGATATGGCCGTTCTTGACGGCGAAGGAGTTGACCGGCATGGCTTTCATCGCCGGCCCGACAACCGTGGCGTCGTCGCTTTTCGTCTGCTGAACTGCCTTGAGGTAATGGGTGACGGCCTCATACTCGGCAACGTGCGAAAACGCGGGCACGACGCCCGTTCTCGCCATGAAACGTTTCGACCAGGCAAGTGCATCGGCATTCATCTCC
This sequence comes from Paraburkholderia sp. GAS334, assembly GCF_050436625.1. Lineage (NCBI taxonomy): Bacteria > Pseudomonadati > Pseudomonadota > Betaproteobacteria > Burkholderiales > Burkholderiaceae > Paraburkholderia > Paraburkholderia sp. GAS334. The sequence goes on from NZ_JBNDMO010000019.1 coordinate 120,045, forward strand.
GGATAGAAAGGCGTGGCAAATACAATGCCTGCCGCCTGGTCGAGTCCCATCGCCTTGATGTCCGTCGCGAACAAACCCCCGTTTGCGACCAGCGTGACGCCGCCCTGCGTCATGCCGAACTGGTGCGCCGCCTTGACGACGTTGACCATGTCAGTGCCGCCGAAGCCGACCGCAAGACTGGTAGGTCGCAACGCCTGCGCCTGCAACACAAATGACGACACGTCGCCTGCATTAACCGGCACACGCACTTCACCCGCGAGGCGCCCACCGCCGCTCTTGATGCCCTCGATCGCGGCGTCGTAGGCAGGCGTACCGGCGGCGGTGTCCTGCACCATGACATACCACGCCTTGCCAAGTTTCTGGCTCACATAGCGAGTCGACGGGACACCGAGCGCGTAGAAATCGGGCGACCAGTGAATGCTATTCGGCAGGCACACCTTGCCGTTCAGATCAGAGGTCTGGGCGATCGTGTAGACCACAGTGCGCGTTGGACGCGTCTTCGCAATCGCCGAGGCAGCCATCGCGACGGACGAACCCGCGAGACTGAATACGGCGGCAATGTTGTCGCGATCGAACCACTGCGTCAGGATTGCCGAGCCTACGGCAGGTTTCATTTGGTGGTCGGCCGTCACCAGTTCGATCTTGCGGCCGTTGACCGTGCCGCCGAAATCCTCGATCGCCATCTGCGCGGCGGCCACAGAGTACTTACCGGCCAGGTCGCTATAGGCCGACGACATGTCGGTCAGCACGCCGATCTTCAGCGGGCCATTCGACTGGGCGGCAGCGGGCCATGCCGCGGTCAAGGCTGCGGACACCATCAGCGGTATCGCACAAGACCTACCAATGCTCGCAAGGAAAGGGGGAAAGTTCATGACTGTGTCTCCAGTTGATTTTATGTTTTGTTGTCGTTGATGCAATTATTTAGACACTATCGTCAAAACGTCAAGCGGGCGATGGTCCGTTTTTACCCTGATACCGGAAGGGTGAACGTCAGGGGTCAACGTTAAAGGCTAGCTTCAAGGGTTAACTTGTATGTTTGTTTTTTGACGTAGTCGTAGAATTCACGCAATGCTTACGTGGTCATCTATCTACAGGAGAAAAGTTTCATGCCCTATGCCATGCTCACTTTCGACAAACCCGACAGCGGCGCGCTGCGCACTGAACTGCGGCCACAACATGTCGCCTACCTGAGCGAGCGAAAACATCTGATGCTCGCGGGTGGCGCCATGCTCGATCCAGGGGGCGTGCCGCACGGCGGCATCATCATCATCGATACCGACGACAGGTCCGTTGCCGAGGCATTCGCCGCCGGTGATCCTTTCCACAAAGGCGGTCTGTTTCAGGAGGTGAAAGTCGTGCAGTGGCGCAAGTCGTTCTTCAATTTCGAGAACTGCATGTAAGCGCGGTTCGGAGCGGCCTGAAGGCCACTGCGCCGGCACCATCGGTGAAAAAGGCCGTTTGCGGGGGACGCAAACGGCCTTTTCACTGTCAGTCGTCGATCCCGGCAAGATGTCGACCGACGATATAGCCAAACGTCATCGCTGGCCCGAGGGTCGATCCGCCGCCCGGATAGCTGCCGCCGAAGATGCTCGCCATATCGTTCCCGACGGCGTACAAGCCCGCAATCGGCTCGCGCTGCTCGTCGAGTACACGCCCCTGGGTATCGGTGCGCAGGCCGCCAAACGTGCCGATATCGCCGGGCATCAGCCGGACGGCGTAATACGGCCCTTTGTCGAGCGGTCCAATGCATTGATTCGGCGTATGCAGCGGATCGCCCTGGAAGCGGTCGTAGGCAGCCTCCCCCTTGTGGAACTCCGGATCGCGACCGTCGCGCGCGTGCAGATTGAATTGCTGAATCGCCTGCGCGAGGCCACCGGCGTCGATCCCCGCACGTTTCGCCAATGTCTCGATGGTCGCACCGCGCAACAGATAACCGGAGCGCAGGTAAGGACTGAGCGGCACAGGGAACGGTTTGGCAAACCCAAGCCCGTATTTGCGCACCGCCCGATGATCGGCGACAAGAAAAACAGCCTGACGCTGCCCGGGTGCCTCGCCGATCATGGCGGCGCCGAAATCGTGATAGTTGGCACCTTCATTGGTAAAGCGCCGGCCGTCAGCGCGCACCGCGATGATGCCGGGTTTGCCGCGATCCAGAATATGCGTGATGGCGGTTTCCCGGCCATTGCCAAGTCGAACACGCGATACCGGCATCCACGAGCCGAGGTGCGGGTACGTCATGTTGGTGGCGGCGCCAATCGACTCGGCGAGGCGCAGGCCGTCGCCGGTATTGGTGGCCGGCGCCATCGTGATGTGTTCGGCCGAACTGGGCGCGTGTGGAAACACAGCCTCGCGGCGTGCGAGATCGCCCGGAAAACCTCCCGTCGCGAGAACGACGCCGCGGGTCGCCCGGACCCGCTTCACCTGCCCTTCGTGCGTGATCACGGCACCAACGACGCGGCCGCCCTCGTCGAGCAGATCTGTCACGGGCGTACTTAACCAGATCGGGATGTCGAGTTGGACCGCCGACTTGTACAGGCGCGCGGCCAGTGCGGCACCGTTGAAGAGCTTCATGCTGCGCCCGTGAAGCAGCAGGTCCCGGCCATATTTGACAAGGCGTTTGGCCGTGTACCAGGCCGAATTCACCGAATACAGCGCATTCAGAAAGTGCCGCATGTCCGGCCCGGACCCAAAGGTGAGGCCGACAAAGGTCATGCCGCGAATCGGCGGGCTCAGCAATGCTGCGTGAGGGCCCAGTTCATTGGCGTCGTACGGTTCAGCGCAGATCGGTCTGCCGCCGTGCGAAGCGCCGGGCGTCTCCGCGTGATAGTCGGGAAAAGCCGCTCCGAGCGTGAACCTGACCTCCGTCTCGCGCTCGAAAAACTCAACCATGGCCGGCGCGTGCCTGAGGAAAGCATCGACGCGCGGCCCGTCGAAGTGCCCTCCGGCTTCGCGCTCGACGTAGTTGCGGGCCGCCTCCACCGTGTCTTCTATCCCGGCTCTGCGTGCCAGCGGGTTGTTGGGCACCCATAGCCAGCCACCCGATAGCGCCGTGCTGCCGCCGAATACGGGCTGTTTTTCGACCACTATGACGTTCAGCCCCTGCTTCTTTGCGGTGATGGCCGTCGCTAGGCCACCCGCACCGGTGCCGACCACCAGCACGTCGCATGTCACGTTCTCGTTGTCGCTCATGTCTTCCTCCGTTTGTCTGAATGCGTTGTCGGCGCGCGCGGAAGATTCGCGGGATCATCCTGACTCAATGATCGCGTGGACTCGCGTGCTGCACCGCTTGTTGTTTGACACATTAGACGAACTATTGACATTTCAGTCAACACAAAGTTAAATGAATGTACGCTGGCTATCGCGACCGAACCATGCGTGACGCAGACACGGTTTGTCGCTCCCCTTTGAAAAGACAAGAAGCATGTCCACTATAGAAACCACAGTGAAAGAGGTGCCCAGCGCTGCAAGCGAAGCGCTGTGTTCGATGGAAAGCGCATGGAATGCTGCAGCGCTGCATTGGGACGTCGACGGCCTGACCGCACTGTATAGCGACGACGCCACGATGTTCGCGGGCCGACCCGGCATGGCGACCGGCACGCAAGGTGTGCGTGAATACTTCGCGTCGTACATCGGCATGCTGAGTTCGACGCAACTCGAGCTCGTCGAACAAGCAATCACTGAGCTCGGTCCTGACGCGTTTCTCGCTCAGGGTTACGGCAACTTCCGCTTTACGCTTACCAGTGGCAAACCGTCGGCTGCCACCTTACGCACCACGTGGCTTCTTGTGCGGCGCAGCGGGCGATGGATGATCGCGCATCATCATTTTTCGGCCACCCCTGAGGTGCCACCCGTACCGCAATGACGCTTGTTTGTACCCGTCACAGTTAGCGACAAGAGAGGTTCTGACATGCTCCGGCTCAGCAACAAGGTGGCGATCATCACGGGCGCTGCAAGCGGTATCGGCCGTAGCGCCGCGCAGCTGTTTGCTCGTGAAGGTGCAAGTGTCGTGGTGGCCGATATCGATCCAGCAGCGGCTGCGGAGGTCGTCACTGGTGTTCGCGCGGACGGTGGCACGGCGATCGCGATAACGACCGACGTCACGCAAAGCGATAGTGTCGCTGCCATGATCGAGGCAACCGTGGCCGAGTTTGGCAAACTCGACATCCTCTATAACAACGCGGGTGGCTCGACGCCGCGCGACAACACGGTAGTTGACGCTGATCTGGAAGAGTTCTGGCGCGTCGTCAAAGTCGACTTGTGGGGCACCTTCCTTGGCTGCCGCTTCGCGATACCGCATATGCGCAAAAATGGCGGCGGAGCGATCGTCAACATGGTATCGAATGTCGCGCTGATGGGCGTTCCCGGCGTGGACTGCTACACGTCGGCCAAGGGCGGCGTCGCCGCGTTGACCCGTTCCCTTGCGGTGACGTACGCGGCCGACCGGATTCGTGTCAATGCAATCGCGCCCTCCACTACGCTTTCTCCACGGGTTATCGAACGCCTGCAGGTGAGTCAGGGCATGCGCGAACTTAACGCGAAGAATCTGCTCGGCGCGGCGGAACCCATCGATATCGCCTACGCCGCGCTGTTCCTGGCCTCAGACGAGGCGCGCGTCACCACCGGTTCGATCTTCCTTGCAGAGAGTGGCACGACCGTCGAGTAACCAGCCGACGCGACGGCCGACAAAGACCTACTTAGAAACTGACGACTGTTTTTGCGCAGTACCCGCTTCCGAAAAGCCGCTCGTCGATGTGCCATAGCTCATGCCGGCGGCGGAACCCTGAACGGCGTTGTCACGCGCGGCAACCGTGGCTTCGGCAGCCTGCAGATCCGCAGGGTAACGGGCGTCGTGATTGGCAGCAGGGTCATAGCCAGCCTGTTCGAGCTGACGCAATTCCGCGCGGACCTGATCGCGGGTCAAGGCAGACGCCGCCTGAGCGAACGCTACAGTCGGAACGAGTAAGACTGCGGCAAGGGCTACGGCAACAATTCGATTCGCGTTCGCTTTCACAACGCTACCTCCGGGATAGTCTGGCGTTATAAGGGCTCCGCGATGCGCGGGAGTGAGTGAGGTCAGTCTAGCCGTCGTCCTGTTCCGTAAAAATCGTCATTTCGAACACACACACTTCCTGATTTGATAAAAATCCGGCGGATCGGCAAACGGTATACAGTGACGCCGTCTATCACACTGGACTCGCAAGGTGCCCCCATGCTTGATCTCAATGACTTCCGCTATTTCGTTCGCATTGTGGAGTGGGGGGGACTCACCGCCGCCAGCCGCAATCTGAACGTGCCGAAGTCGACGGTAAGCCATCGCCTCCAGCAACTCGAGGCAGCCCTCGGCGTACGGCTCGTCAACCGGTCCTCACGCAGAATCAGCATGACCGATGCGGGCGACGTGTTCTACCGGCACGCAATTGCGATGCTGGAACGTGCGGACTTCGCCGAAAGCGCCGTGCGCGAGCGCCTGGCCGAGCCGAGCGGCACGATCCGCTTCACTACCGCAGTGGCGACCTCGCTGTTCGCCATGCGCCAGATACTTCCGGATTTCATTCACCGCTATCCGAAGATCAATGTAATCCAGCACATCAGCGACGAGCAGGTCGACATCGCGGGCGGCAACTATGACCTCGCGCTGCGCTCACACACCGGTCCGCTGTCCGACTCGACACTCGTGCGGCGCACGTTGGCACCGGCGCCCTGGTTCCTGTTCGCCTCCCCCAGCTACGTCGAACACCACGGCATGCCGCTCGCGCCAGAAAGCCTCGCCGGACATGACACACTGGTCATGTTGAGGCACAACAGTCCAATGGCCTGGAAGCTCAAGCACCCCGTGAACGGAGAAGCGGTCGTACCGCTCAAACCCCGTCTGGCCGGCAATGACATCGTCACCCTCAAGCAGGCCGCGCAGGACGGGCTCGGCATCGTTGCCTTGCCCGCCTATGTCTGCGCCGAAGACCTGCGATCCGGCACACTCCAGCGGGTCTTGCCCGACTGGCTGGCCGGCGAAGCCAGTATCACGGCGGTCATCCCGTTTCGCCATGGCATGCTGCCCTCCGTTCGCGCATTTCTCGACTTCCTGGCTGAGCGCATCCCACTGGCCATCGCGTAAAGTCGCATCGTCCATCTCATTGGACCTGAGGTCCAGGCAAGTCATCTTGTTGTCTCGCTGAAGCTAGCCCATTCTGAGCACACAGCCGTTCGATATCGATTGATCGGCTCATCGAGCGCTTGAAGCGCCGCAAACGTGTTCAGGAGTACAACAATGAAGATGTCCAGACGTGAAGTCCTCATTACCGGCGCTGCAGCGGCAGTTGCCGCAGTCGGTACGGTTACCGGTACCACATCAGCCTTGGGGGTGGAAAAGCAATCTGGAAACAGCGGGTCTGGTCGGCTGTCAAAATCCACGAAGCATTTCGATATCCTTATCGTTGGCGGAGGCTCGGCTGGTGCCGTTCTCGCCACACGCCTGAGCGCAGACTCGCGACACCGCGTTCTGCTGCTGGAAGCGGGACCGAACTTCGCGCCGAACGACTACCCTCAGGTACTGAAGGACGCCAATATCGTCGCGGGCTCGCCAGCCTATGACTGGCACTACCACACCGATGACGCCGCCAGTCTGGGCCACGACATACCCGTGCCCCGAGGCCGCGTGATCGGTGGCAGCTCGGCGGTCAATGCCGCCGTCGCAATACGCGCTCGACAGGCCGATTTCGCGCGCTGGGCCAAACGCGGCATCGAAGGATGGTCGTGGGAGGACGTGCTGGCCGCCTACAAGTCGATGGAGAACACGCCCTCCGGCGACGACGCCTGGCACGGACGTAGCGGGCCATTTCCGATCCGGCAGCGTACTGCTGCGGAGAACACGCCGTCGATGCGAGCCTTCGTCGACGGCGCGCAAACGCTGGGGCTGAAACACGTATCGGACTTCAATGGCGCGGACCAGCACGGTGCCGGCCCCTACACGCTCAATGTCGTCGATGGCGTGCGTATCAATACGGGCATGGCCTATCTCACGGCTGCCGTGCGTGCACGCCCGAATCTGACGATCCAGGGCGGCGCCGAAGTGGATCGCGTGGTTTTCGAAGGCAAGCGTGCCGTGGGCGTCAAGCTAGTTGACGGCCACGTTCTGTCCGCGGGTGAAGTCATTCTCGCGTCGGGGGCTTTCGGCAGCCCGGCGATTCTCATGCGTTCGGGCGTTGGGCCTGCTGCGCATCTCGCCGAATTCGGCATTGCGACCGTCGCCGATCTGCCGGTGGGGAATCGCCTGCAGGATCATCCGTTTTTCTACAACGTCTACGCACTCAAGCGTGAAGCGAACGCGATGAAGCCCGCCTCGGGCGCACTGGTGTGGACACGCTCGCAGACCGCGGGCCCAGGCGATCTCGACCTGCACATCTCGGGCACACATCTGATCGACCCAAAGGTCAGCCCCACCGGCGGCGCGATTGTTTTCGCATGCGCGGTGACGCTGCCGAAGTCGATTGGTCAGTTGCGGCTCTCGAGCCGCGATCCACGCGCGGCACCGGACATTCGCTACAACTTCTTCGATGACAAGAATGACCTCGACCGGCTCGTCGAAGCCGTGCAGCTGTCCCGCCAGATTGGCCGTTCCGCACCCTTCCTGGACGTAATCGACCATGAGATGGCGCCGGGCAACACCATCGACGACAAAGCGCTCAGGGCAAACATCGTTTCGAACGTCGCTGCCTATCTGCACCCTACCTCGACCGTGCCAATGGGCACCGAAGCCGATTCGACCGCCGTGGTCGACGCGTGGGGCAAGGTGCGCGGCGTCGAAGCGCTGCGGGTCGTCGATGCATCGATTATTCCCGACATCCCGTCGGCCCCGACGAACGTCACGACCATCATGGTGGCCGAACGCATCGCGGCAAAGCTCTCCGCTTGAATCTGCGCCGCGGCGACACGTCATGGTGCGGCATTTAACAGCAACATAAACCCGTCCGAAAGGCGGACTTCTTAACAACCTAATTCTATAGCCGACTCCATACTACTTCTCAGTAGATGGAGATCAGTCTGGATAACTATCTTTTTGAGAAGCGAGAATGACTAGCACAGCATTGCTTACGCCCACACATGTGTGGAATGAAAAAATCTACAGCAACGGATGGAAGAACCCGGGCCTCGGCACCGAGGATGTGACGGAAAAAGCCACGGGCGCAAAGCTCGGCACGATCGGCATCGCGTCCGCCGAGGATATCGCGGCCGCCGCCGCATCGGCACGCGAGGCGCAAAAGGCTTGGGCCAAACTGGCGGGGCCGCAACGTGGCGATGTGCTAAGGGAGGCTGCCCGCCTCGTGCTGGCTCATGCCGACGAACTGGCCGAACAGCTGGTCCGCGAAACCGGTTCGATTCGCGCCAAAGCACAGTGGGAGGTGCACGTCACCGCACGCGAGCTTCTGGAGGCAGCCGCGCTCGGCAGCCAGCCCAAAGGTATCTTGACCCAAACGATGGAGGCGGGCTTTCAGAGCATCGCCCGACGTATTCCGCTCGGCGTGATCGGCATTATTACGCCGTGGAACTCGCCCTTCATCCTGGGCGTGCGGGCGATCGCCCCGGCACTAGCGATGGGCAACGCCGTCTTGCTGAAGCCCGACGTGCAATCGCCGATTATCGGCGGCGTGGCCTTTGCCCGGGTATTTGAAGAAGCGGGCTTACCCAAAGGATTGTTCCACGTTCTGCCGGGCGCCGCGGAGACCGGTGCCGCGCTGGTCAAAGAACCGCTTATCAATATGCTCAGCTTTACGGGTTCCAGCCACGTCGGCCGCGAGGTCGGCTCGGTCGCCAGCGGACAGCTTAAGCGCGTCTCACTGGAATTGGGCGGCAACAATCCCTTCATCGTCCTCGACGATGCAGATATCGAGGCGGCAGCGAGTGCTGGCGCATGGGGCTCCTTCTTCCACCAAGGCCAGATCTGCCTCACCACCGGCCGTCACCTGGTACACGAGGACATTGCTGAAGCCTACGTCGAAGCCCTGGTGAAAAAGGCCAAGGCACTCGTCGTCGGCAATCCCCTCGACGCAAAGGTCCAGGTCGGACCGATCATCAACGAACGCCAGGCCGCCAATGCCGAGCGGATCGTCTCGCAGACAGTGGCCGAGGGAGCAAAGCTTCTGACGGGTGGCTCGCGCAACGGACTGTTCTTCGAGCCGACCGTTATCACCGGAGTGACAGCCGGCATGACGGCCTTCGCCGAGGAAATCTTCGGACCGGTGGCGGCGATCACGACCTTCCGCACCGACGAGGAAGCCATTGCACTTGCCAATGCGACCGAGTACGGCCTGTCGGCGGCGGTGGTTTCCCCCGACCTGGCCCGCGCCCAACGCGTCGCCGATGCGCTGCACTCCGGAGTGATCCACATCAACGATCAGACCGTGGTGCATGGAATCTATGGCCCGATTGGCGGCCTCGGCATTTCCGGCAACGGCTTCGGCCACGGCGCGTCCAGCAATGCCGACCAGTTCAGCGAGTGGCAATGGATCACAGTGCGCTCGCAACTCCCCAACTATCCGTTCTGATCCATGTCGACGGAGAAGTCGCACCCGTGGCTTTTCCGTCACTCACCCAATCATTCTTCAAGCACACGGAGCGATTTATGAGCGCAGCTCGTCGCATTGATGTTCACCAGCACGTCGTCCCGCCGTTCTGGGCGGACGAGCTTCCATCAAATGGCGGCGATCAGTCAGGTACCGTCATTCCGCGATGGTCGCCACAAAGCGCTGTCGACATGATGGATTCCCAACAGATCGCTACGGGCATCCTGTCCTTGACGGCGCCAAGCGTCGCAGCGTGGAAGCCAGCAGAGCGCCGGACGATGGCCCGACGCGTAAACGAATACACGGCAGACCTCGTCGTCAAGCGACCCGCCCGTTTCGGGCATTTCGCGACACTTCCTCTCCCTGACGTCGACGGCGCACTTCATGAGATTGAATACGCGCTAGACGAGCTTCGAGCCGACGGTGTGGTCCTGCTGTCGAACTACGAGGGGAAATATCTTGCGGATCCGACTTTTGAACCGCTTTGGGCTGAGCTCGACCGCCGCAGCGCAGTTGTTTTCGTGCACCCTGGTTTACCGCAGATTCCGGGACTCGATGCTGTCGCCGCCCCCATGATCGATTACCCGTTCGACACGACGCGCGCTGCCGTACAACTCGTGCAGAACGGAATCATCGACCGATACCCACACGTCCATATCATTCTCGCGCACGCGGGCGGGTTCCTTCCATACGCATCACATCGCTTCGCCCAACTCGCTCGAGTCTTCCGGCCCGACGCCGATAGTCCGGCCGACATTCTCGCGAAATTCAGGCGTTTCTATTTCGACACCGCGTTGTCGGCGAGTCCAGTCGCGCTACCGGCACTCAAGGCCTTCGCCGGAACCGAGCAGATTCTGTTCGGCAGCGATTTCCCGTATGTCTCACGTAGACGAGCTGCGCGCGGCTCATCCCGGGCCAGCAGTCCGCAGTTAGCCGTTTGACCGCGAACGGCAGCGACTCGGGCGCGCAGTCGCCCGGCAGGGGCAGCGTGCAATGAAGCGAAAGTAGAAGCGGTTTGGAAGTAAAAGTAGAAGCAGCCTTGGCGCAAGTGGTCCACGTCGCCGACCCAGACGGTCGTCATGTCCGTTCCGTTCGAACCCTATTCACCGCCGCGTGCGCAGAGCTCCGTCAACTTTTCGCTCGATCCGTCATCGCTACGTTGCGGCCCCGTCGGTGGAACAGCTCTGTTCGTTTTTCTCTCCCGCCGCTCGCTGCGCCGCCCTTTCGCACGCTTCACGACGTCCTCCAAAGATTGCACGTGTTCTGGCGTAGTACGACCAAAGCGCTTGTAATAACAATGCGCGATAAATTCCGCGAGGGGGCGCTTCCACGGTTCCTGCTGCCCGTTAGCCAGTGACCCGAATTTCTGGGGATTCAATCCCAGTTCGCGCGCCATCTGGATATGAGCATGGCTCAATCTGAAACGCTGCCTCGCCTCAAACCACGGCTGAAGTTTCGATGGTATCGGCATCAGTGTTCACCTCTGCGCCAGCTTGCGGCGGTCAACCGCTCCACCGCCGCGTAATAACGCGCCTGCGAAGTCGCAGCATCGTCGTTCTGATCCGTCTTCAAAATATCCAGCAGATGCTCCGCGACGACTGAGCCGATCGCGTGAACCGCGTCGTGTCGCGTAAGCCCTTCTTTCCCGAGGCGATCCATCGCCTGAACCACGGGCTCAAGGTTCAGGGCGATCTGGTTTTCGACGACCGCGTGTAGCGCAGCGTGTGCCGTGACGTTGGGAAGCTTGATCCGGGCGACGCGGAGATACGTTTCGACGAGAAAAATTCGCTCCTGCTCGTCAAGCTCAAGCCATGACTCAGGTTCGGGTACGCGTTCGGGGTTGTACTCTTCCATGATGCAAGTCCTGTACTGATTCTGCCTGTCATAAAACTACCGTCTCCAGCTGCGTTGCGCTTCAGTCCAGTCATTCGCGGCAAAACGGGCGCTGGTTCCATACGACCGGAAGCGATCCGTTGACGACGACCCGCCGGGCCTCGGGCGTGCAGAAACCGTCCATGCCGTGGCCAGGATGCATCTCGCGACGTTATGCCGCCCAATGATGCGCCAGCACCGTGGCGACGAACGAGTGCCCCGGAACGGCCGCAAACTGCGCCTTCAGATGCCTGTTGAGCTCGTCGCGTTCCATGCCGGTGGCAACGGCCGCATCCGCCAGCGCACCGTAGGTATCCATCACATCGCTCCCCGTGATTTCGTACCCGAAGCCTGCGGCCATCCAGTGCAACGCTGCCGTGCCACAGGCCATCGCGAATTCAGGCTTGCGCTGCGCGAATTCGCGTGCGGCCCGCGTCAGGGTTCGTGGGTCGGTGGGGCCGCGCATCGCAAGCGACGCCGCCAGATCGAGCAGGCCGACGTCCTTCGCGGCCGCGAACCATTTCCCCTCGGCGCCCGGACTGCTCGCGACCAGATCGTGGAGGATGCTGTTGGAACTCCTGTCCGGATATTTTTTCGCGATGGCACGGAATGTCGCGAGATGCGTGGTGGCCTGATTGGCCTCGATCGCGTAGCGCCGATATGCCTCGTCCATCATGCTTGACGACAGAAGGATAGCTTCGCATTTGCGCGCGATGGCGGCAGTGGGCGCGTTCAGCCCCCTCGACGCTTCCGCGTAACGCAGTGCTTCAGCCGAACGATTTAATGCGATCAGTGCATCCACCCCGTACTGGCGATACCCCCACCAGTTCAGGCGCGCGCCATTCACGAGAGCGAGTAGTTCCTCATGGCGCCGGGCAGCATTGAGCGCACTCAGGCAGGCGGTGGTACCCGCGAAATACTCCCCCAGTCCTTCAGCGCCTATCACGCGCGCTGTAATCGGCAACAACCTATCTGCCCATAAGGACGCGATGTCGGGCGATGTACACAGGTCACCCCAGCGATCGCCCAGCTGTTCGATATACGGCATCGGGTCGTCCTGGAGCGCGTCAAACAGGCGTTCCAGCCAACGCATCCGGACCGGAGCGGGCACGTCCACCCCGGCGATGACCGGCACAAGCGCGTCGATTGCGCGATTCACGGCAGTGCCGATTGCCCCCGAAGAGCTGTCTACGTGTTCAAGCGCCGGCGAAAGCTTTTCGAGCAAAGCGACCGCGCCGTCCGCAGCGAGAACAGGATCTGCGCGAGCGATCTGCCGGATTTCGATCAGGGCCTCCTTCAGACGCTGGATCGGCAATGCGGATTTCCAGCCGAAGTTGCCACGCCGGAACCGCGTGGTGAAAGCCCATTTGTGAGAGGTTGTGCGTGTCATGCTCCGGGGTGCCAGCTCAGCGCGTCTTCATATAGGCGCCGTACAGCGCCGTGTTGAGCGCCTGCAGTTCGCGCCGGGTTTCCCTCAGTTCGTGATGCCGGCCCTGACGCTCCAGACTGAGTAACTGGAGCATCACCTTCGCCGCCCGCTCGGGCGCATTGCGACGCGAAGGCTCTGCCTGTTTGAACAGGGACGCGAGGCCGGCCTTTTCCGTGAGTACCCACGCCGGAAACCATGCGAGATCGTCAATGTCGCCGGCGCCGTCGAACGACGTATCGAAGTAGCGCCGCAACGTATTGACGCACGTGTCGCCAAGCCGGCTCAAAAGCTGGTCAAACCGGGATGGAGAAAGCCACGCAAGTTCCACCAGCAACGGCCAGGCCGCGTCCAGGCCATCGAGCCGGTAATGTGCCTCCGTCATCCAGCAAAGCGGCGCTGGAATCCGTCGCCAGGACGCGATGCGCGATATCGCATCGGAGGCCTCGGCCCACCGCGCAGCAAGCAGGAAGAGCGGCGCCGCGTGCGCATCCGCGTGGTCCTCACGGAAAGGCAGCGCAGCGGCGCGCCCGGCCAGTTCTGCCCAGAGCGGTGCGAGCCAGGTCGCCCCGCTCTGCCTCGGGAACACATGCGCGACTGCGGGCTGGACTTCGTGAGATAGCGCCTGGCGAGCCTGCAGGTCTGCTTCGTGACGGTCAAACGGTACCGTCGATCGACCCTCGAGAGCATTGACGACCGAACCGAAATACACCTGGGCGACATCGTCCGGATACTCATTCGCAAGGGCCTGCAGCGCGCGCCGCGCGCCCGCGGCATCGTACCGCTGCAATGCTGACAGGACGTCATTGCGCAGCATCACGTCGCGGCTGTCGTTGAAAATGTCGAGCTGCATCCGTCGGATTCAGAACAGTTGGCTGGTCGGACTGACGAGATTATTCCATTTGACCGTGCTTCTCAATTTCCTGTCGTGCTCGTCGACTGACTCGACGATTGCGCGCCGACCGCTCGCGTCGGTGGCCACGGTGCGGACGCGTCATCAGTGGTCGTGTTCCGTCGGGTCTGCGAAAGATGGTTCCCAGGCCTGTCCGCCGTAGAACACGCCAACGATTGACACCACCTCGGGATCCAGAAGGTAAGCAATGACCACGCGCTGCCGGTAGTGGGTCACGCGCAGGCCAGGTAACAGATCATCGCGCGGGACGCCGCGCTCAGGGAACGTCTGCAGGCGCAGGCAGAAATTCACGATGGCGTCCACGTAGCGAGCCGCCGTGACGGGCGAACCCGCTTCAAAGATGAACCGTTCTATGTCCTCAAGCTGGTCCCGCGCTTCCGGGGCAAACTGCACCCGGTAGGTCATGCGGCGCCCGAGCGCCTCTTCGCCAGGTGAGCGCGCACCTGCTCGGGCGTGAGCGCGCGCGCGGGCTCCGCGCGCAACGCTTCGGCCGCAGGCACCACCTCGTCGCGCAGCCAGGCCTCGATGGCCCTGTCGCGGGCCGCGAGGGTGCGTAGCCCGTCGCGGATTACCTCGCTTTCAGAAGCATATTCGCCGCTGGCGACCTTGGTGCGGATGAGCTCGGCCATCTCGTTGGGCAGGGTAATGCTGAACTGCTTTGTGGTACGCATGGCGCTCTCCAGACTGACAGGATTTAATCCTACTCCGTCGACGGGGGTGCTGGCAAGGCGCGCCGGCCTTGCGCAGATAACGTGTGGCGGCTGCGTGCGACGGGACGGCGCGCAGCTCGACGGATCTTCCTGCGGCCAACCATTTCGAAGGAAAAGCTGGATGCTTCTGTCAGGGGCGCGCTTAATATCCGCTCGCCGGGGCCAGCATCGAACCGCTACACCTCTTCGTCCCACAACGACAGGCGTAGTCAGCGATCAGTTCGGGAGTAATCGCGTCATCGATAGTGCCCGCAATGACCTCGATGCGGTGCGCGCGTGGCTGTCCAATTACGCGGACAGCCAGACGACCTTCGACAATTACCGCAAGGAAGCCGAGCGGTTGCTGCTGTGGGCCGTCGTGCAGCTCGGCAAGCCGTTGTCTTCCTTCACACATGAAGATCTACTGCTGTTCAGGGCGTTCGTCGTCAATCCGCAGCCCGTAGACCGCTGGGTGTCGGCCAACGGTGGCAAGTACCCACGCGGCGACGCACGCTGGCGGCCGTTCAACGGACCGCTGTCACCGGCCAGCCAGCGACAGGCGCTGATCATCCTGAACGGCATGTTCACCTGGCTGGTGGACGCCGGTTACCTGCGCGGCAACCCGATGGCGTTGCTGCGCCAGCGCGGCAAACGCGCGGCGCCGCGTGTCACGCGCTACCTGTCGGTTTCGCTGTGGGATGAGGTCAAAGGCTTCGTCGGGCAGTTGCCGCAGGACACCAGCGTGCAGAAGGCGTACTACGCCCGCTGCCGATGGTTGACCACCCTCTTCTACCTGCAAGGCATGCGCATCTCCGAGGTCGCCGCCGGGAAAATGGGCGACTTCTCGCGCCGGCTCGGCGCCGACGGACGCGTCCAGTGGTGGCTCGACATCGTCGGCAAGGGTGACCGGGAGCGGATCGTCCCCGCGTCGCCCGAACTGATCGCCGAGCTGGCCCGCTACCGCAACGCGAACGGCCTGCCGTCGCTTCCGGGCCGCGCCGACGAGACGCCGCTTGTCATCCCGTTCAGGGGAAAGAGCCGCTGTATGTCGCGCTCAGCCATGCATGACGCGATCAAGAGCGTATTTGGCAACGCCGCGACTTGGCTGCGCTCCCGCAGACCCGAGTTCGCGGATCGCGCCGATGAACTGGACCGTGCATCGGCGCACTGGCTGAGACACACAGCGGGCTCGCACCAGGCCGACGGGGGTGTCGACCTGCGCACGGTTCGCGACAATCTCGGTCACGTGTCGCTGAACACCACGAGCCTCTACCTGCGTGAGGAAGAGGACAAGCGCCACCGCGAAACGGTGAAACGCCACCGGATGAACTGGGAGGCGAAGCCTCCCGCATAGCCCGGTTCGGTTCTGCGAAGAACGACCATTGACTGCTCCCCTCCCTAAAGGAAGGGGATTCCCACTTCACAGACGGCAACCCTTAATCATCTCAGAGAGACATGGGACTTACGCTTTCTCCGTGGGCTGACACCGCCAGTCCGGCGGCCAAAACATTGCGCGCAGCGTTGATGTCACGGTCGTGGATGCTGCCGCATTCCGGGCACGTCCACAAACGCACATTCAATGGCATGTTAGCGACGGTGTGCCCGCAATCGCTGCATCGCTTGCTGGATGGATACCAGCGGTCAATGCCGACCAGCGTGCGCCCGTACCACTGTGCTTTGTATTCAAGTTGCCTGACGAATTCGGACCAGCTTGCATCGCTGATCGACTTCGCCAGAGATCGGTTTTTCTGCATGTTCTTGACGGACAGGCTTTCGATGGCGATCACTTGGTTTTCGTTTATCAACCGGGTCGAAAGTTTGTGCAGGAAGTCCCTGCGAGAATCTGCCGTCCTGGCATGCATACGCGCGACTTTGAGTTTCGCTTTTTTGCGATTGGCGGAACCCTTTTGCTTCTTTGCAAGTCGCCGTTGCAACTTGGCGAGCTTGGCTTCGTTCTTGCGGAACGCATTCGGCGCAGCGATCTTCTCGCCCGTCGAAAGAACGGCGAAATGCGTCAGCCCCAGGTCGATGCCGACTTTGGATTGCGCTTTTGGCCTGGCGGCCACCACGTCATCGCAGAGCATGGAAACGTGGTATCGCCCGGCCGTGTCTTTCGACACGGTGACGGTCGTTACTTTCGCCCCCTTCGGAATAGAGCGTGACCAGCGGATCGCAAGTGGCGCATCCATCTTTGCGAGCTTCAGCGATACACCATCCCACTTGAATGCGCTCGTCGTGTACTCGGCAGACTGCACACCATCCTTGCGCCTGAAATTCGGATACTTCGCGCGCCTGGCGAAGAAATTAGCGAATGCCGTTTGCAAATGGCGCAAAGCCTGCTGCACAGGGACCGAACTGACTTCGTTCAGCCATGCGTGCTCAGGTGTTTTCTTAAGCGCCGTGAGCGCAGCGGAGGTTTCGTGGTAGCCGACTCGTTCCTGCCGCTGATACCACGCATCGGTACGCAACCGCAGCATGTGGTTATAGGCAAAGCGCGCGCACCCGAACGTCCTGGCAAGAATCCCTTCCTGCCCAGGCGTTGGGTAGAACCGAAATCGGTATGCGAGCTTAATGTCCATGCCTCACACAATATCATTAGTCTGTGTGAGATTCGAATGTTGGAGAAGCAGCCTTGCGGCTGCGCTCCTTTCACTCCCCGCCCTGAAGGAACCCTGAAGGATGGGGTTTCTCGGAGCAAATTTGATGAACTCAGTCCGGGACGGACGGCCCCGGCGATCGCGTTGAGCCCCAGGCCGACTGCCGCATGACGTTCGACGGCCGCGATCTGTCCAGGCCAAAATCAGGCATTCACGGGAATTGGGGAACTGGACGTCCCGGCCAGAAACGTCCTGAGCTTTTGCTCTGCCGCGAGCACTTCGTGCAGCGGCGCACTGGCGAGTTGCGAATCGTGAAGGGCCAGAAGTGCTTCGAAGTCGACAATCGTCTCGACCGGTAGCCGCCATTCGCCACGCTCGTGAGCATGTGACAAAGTCGCCTCAACGGCGTACTCGGCAACTTTGAATTGCTCGGCCGGACAGGTGCCATATCCGGCTCGCTGCAGAAACCAGCTCAAATACACCGCGCGCATCAGCTCATTAACGAGGTGTCCGTTTCCGTGACCGCTCCGGCACGCGACCAGCGCAAGATGATTGGCGAGGGACTGTTCGCTTGCCGACGCGCGATCCATCGGCAACAGAAGCGCCTTGGTCAGCGGTTTATGGACCCGGGCATTGCGGGACTTATTTCGTTTGGAGGACACGGATTCCGAA